>CAIQMJ010000979.1 GCA_903872875.1 uncultured Variovorax sp. | reverse complement strand
TGATCAGCGTCTGCGCGCGCAACTGGCGTTCGAGGTTCTCGATTTCCTGCGCCCGCGCGAGCAGGCCGGACTGCTCGGAATCCTGCGCATAGAAGCTCACGCTGTGGGCGCCGACGGCGTGCCCGCTCTTCACGTAGATGACCTCGCCCGGCTTGAGCTGGGCGCGCTGGGCGAGCGCTTCCTCGAAGCTCGGTGCGGTGTAGCAGCCCTGCAGCCAGTCGCCGAGCAAGGCCTGCTGGCCAGCATCGTTCAGACGCAGCAGATCGGCCAGCTTCGGCAACGCGCCTGCCGCCTGCGGCGCAGCGGCCAGCGGCGGGCTGTAGAAGGCGAGCCTGGCCGGTGGCGCATCGTTGCCGAAGGCCCGAACCATTTCGAGCCGCGAGACCTCGAGTGCGCCGAGCCGTTCGCGCAGCGCGGCTTCGAGCGCGTTCTCCCAGCCCTGTTCGATGTGGATGCGGCTCCACAGGCCCTGCAGCCCGTCGAGCCCATGCTTGGCGAGCCACGGCGCGAGCTTGCCGTCGGTCTTGACCTTTTCCTGCAGTGCCTTCAGCGCCTCGAGCCGGGCCGAGAACTCGGCATGGCGCGCGCCTTCGGTGTTGACGGCCTGCTGCCGCGTGCGGCGGTCGTCGTCCCGCTGCGGCACGGCTTCCTGCAGGTCCTGCAGGCGCGCATCGGCCTCGGCCGCGGCTTCCTGTGCCGCCTCGTACTGCGACTGCAAGTCGAGCAGGCGGGCCTCGTCGGGCACGGCCAGCGCGTTCTTGTCGCTGCGCAGGCGCTCGCTGCGCTGCGTGAGCTGGCGGCTCTGTTCCTCGATGTTGCGCTGGTCGGCCGCAAGCACCTGGATCTGCTGCTGCACCTGCGAGACGACCGCGCGCTGCGTGTTCGCCTCCTGCTGGGCGCGTTGCTGCGCGTCTTCCAGCTCGGGCAACCGCGCCTCGTGCTCCTCGATCTGCGCGGCAAGCAGCTCGGCCTGTTCCTCGGCATCGACACCCTGGCCGGCCAGCGCTTCGAGTTCGACTTCGGCATCTTCGCGGCGCGTGCTCCACTGGCCGATCTGCTCGCGCAGCTGGACCAGCCGCGCCTCGACGCGCTGCCGGCCCTCGACCACGAAGCGGATCTCGCCTTCGAGTCGGCCAACCTCGGCACTCGCTTCGTAGAGCTTGCCCTGCGCCTGGTTGACGTGGTCGCCGGCGCCGTAGTGGGCCTGCCGGATGGTTTCGAGATCGGCCTCGACGCGGCGCAGATCCGCGGTGCGGGATTCGAGATCGTTCAGCGCCTTCTCGGCATCGGCCTTGATGCGGGCCTGGTCGTTCTCGCTCTCGGCGCGCTTCAGGAACCAGAGCTGGTGCTGCTTCTTCGTGGCATCGGCCTGCAGCGTGTTGTAGCGCTGTGCCACTTCGGCCTGCTTCTCCAGGCGGTCGAGGTTGGCGTTGAGTTCGCGCAGGATGTCCTCGACGCGCGTCAGGTTCTCGCGCGTGTCGCCGAGCCGGTTCTCGGTCTCTCGGCGGCGCTCCTTGTACTTCGACACACCAGCGGCCTCTTCGAGGAACAGGCGCAACTCTTCGGGCTTGGATTCGATGATCCGGCTGATCGTGCCCTGGCCGATGATCGCGTAGGCGCGCGGGCCTAGGCCGGTGCCGAGGAACACGTCCTGCACATCGCGGCGGCGTACCGGCTGGTTGTTGATGTAGTAACTGCTGGTGCCGTCGCGCGTGAGCACGCGGCGCACAGCGATCTCGGCGAACTGCGACCACTGGCCGCCAGCGCGGTGGTCGGCGTTGTCGAACACCAGTTCGACGCTCGACCGGCTGGCCTGCTTGCGGGTGGTCGTGCCGTTGAAGATCACGTCCTGCATCGATTCGCCGCGCAGCTCGCTGGCACGCGATTCGCCGAGCACCCAGCGCACGGCATCCATGATGTTCGACTTGCCGCAGCCGTTCGGCCCCACGACCCCGACCAGTTGGCCCGGCAACAGGAAGTTGGTGGGTTCGGCAAACGACTTGAAGCCGGAGAGCTTGATGGAATTGAGACGCACGAGTGGTCGTTCCGTCCTGGCGTGAACGCCAAGGTATTGATTTGTAAGGAAAACGCGCGCCGGATGGCGGCCGCCCGAGGCTCATGATGATAACGTGCGCTCCCGAGCCGAGTTGCCTCTTGGCGCCCTCTCGTCGACCCTTGCCGCGGCCCGGCCAACCCGGGTGCCAAAACAGCCCGCAGACCCGGCGCCGCAGGCGGCGCTGTCACGACACGGCACCTAGAATCGGCCCGCCCTTCTCCATTTCCAACCTTCCAGGCACTACATGAGTTCCATCAATTTCATCGGCGGCGAAAAAGGTGGCGTCGGCAAGTCGGTCACGTCGCGGGTGCTGGCGCAGTACTTCATCGACCACAGCCGCCCCTTCACCGGGTTCGACACCGACCGCTCGCACAGTTCCTTCACGCGCTTCTACGAAGGCTTCGCCTCGCCGGTGGTGGTCGACAGCTACGAAGGCCTGGATACCGTGGTGAACGGCTTCGAGTCGAACCCCGGCCAGAGCGTCATCGTCGACCTGGCCGCGCAGACGCTCGCACCGCTGTCGCGCTGGATCAAGGAGTCGGAGCTGTTCGACGTGTTCGCCGAACTCGGCGTGGCCGTCAACTTCTGGCATGTTCTGGACGACGGCAAGGATTCGAGCGACCTGCTCGGCACGCTGGTCGACACCTTCGGCAAGCGCCCGAACTACGTGGTGGTGCAGAACTACGGCCGCGGCAGCGACTTCGGGTTGCTGCTCGCCTCGTCCGCACTGGCCAAGGCCACGGAGAACGGCGCCCGCGTGATCACGCTGCCGCGCCTGCACGAGGCCAGCATGCGCAAGATCGACGCGCACAACAGCAGCTTCTGGAAGGCAGTGAACGACCGCGAAGGCGCGCATGCGCTCGGCTTGCTCGAGCGCCAGCGCGTGAAGAGCTGGCTGGCGACCTGCTACGCGGCGTTCGACACGCTGCCGCTGTAATCAGGTCCGGGCCGCCTCGAGCAGCCAGCCTCGGAAGGCACGCATCGCCACGCCCTCCGGCTTCGACTTGAGGCGGGTAAGCCAGTAGCCGCCGTTCTCCGTCGCGATGCCGAAAGGCTGCACCAGACGGCCCTGCCGAACCTCCCGCGAGAACATGGTCACCGGCAGCAGCGCGACGCCGGCACCCTGTGCAACGGCCTCGGCCATCGTCAGCGACGAATCGAACACGGCGCCGCGCGGCAGGCGACGGAACAGCGGCGCACCGATCCGCGCCTCCAGGTTCTTCACATGCTGGCTCACGGCGGTCTGGGTGACGTGGAGTTCGAGCGCGGCGCGCGTGAAGTTCAGGTGGCGCGCAGACACCTCGAAAGCGCGCAAGGCATTGAGTGGAAGCTGCATATCGTGATTCTCAAGCCCAAGCTTTTCTTATGGCTCGACCGCTTTCTTTGCATTGGATTGCGCACGCGGCAATGGCTATGGTCCAGGCTCCCGAAACATCACTTCACAAGGAAAAAATGCAGAGACGCATGTTCGCACTGGCGGTCGGCAGCGGCCTGGCCGGCCTCGCGACCGCCACCCAAGCCAAGAATTCCAACGGTACCGAAAGCATTGCTGAAGCCATTGCGGCAGCGGAAGCCGCCAGCGGTGGCCGACTGGGCGTGTGCATCCTCGACACCGCAAGCGGCCGGCGCGCCGGGCATCGCGCCGACGAGCGCTTCCCGATGTGCAGCACCTTCAAGCTGCTTGCCGCCGCCCGCGTGCTGCAACGCGTCGACGCCGGGCGCGAGCAGCTCGCGCGGCCGATCGCCATCCCACGCTCGGCGATCCTGCCGCATTCGCCGTTGACGGAGCCGCGCGTCGGCGGACACATGACGATGGCCGAGTTGTGCGAAGCCGCGATCACGCAAAGCGACAACGCAGCCGCCAACCTGATGCTGGCCAGTTTCGGCGGGCCGGCCGGCCTGACCCGCTACCTGCGCACGCTGGGCGACGGCGTGACGCGGCTCGATCGCACCGAACCCACGCTGAACGAAAGCACGCCCGGCGACCCGCGCGACACGACCACGCCGGCCGCGATGCTCGGCTTGCTGCAGACACTGCTGATCGGCAATGCATTGAAACCGGCCTCGCGCGATCAATTGCGCGACTGGCTGCTGGCCAACAAGACGGGTGACGGCCGACTGCGCGCCCGCCTGCCCGGAGGCTGGCGGGTGGGGGACAAGACGGGTTCAGGCGCGCACGGCAGCCACAACGATGTGGGCATCGTCTTCCCGCCCGGTCGGCCGCCGCTGCTGGTGGCGACCTACCTCACGCAGACCACAGCGCCGCTGGAACAGCGCAACGCAACGCTGGCGGCGGTCGGCGGGCTGCTGCCAGCGATCGCCGGCATCTGACGGACAGCCCCTTGCCGGGCTGCCGACGCGAGTCGGACTCAGCGCACCCGCTTGAACAGCAGGGCGAGCAGCAGAAGCCCGAAGCCGACGAAGCAGATGAAGGACCAGTTCGCGATCGACAGGCCGAGGAAGGTCCAGTCGATCTGCGAGCAGTCGCCACCGCCGCGGAAGATCATCGGCAAAGCGCGCTTCAGCGGAAAGGTCTCGATCATCCCGTAGAGATCGCGACCGCAGGAGACCACCTCCGGCGGATACCACTGCAGCCAGCTCTGCTGCGCTGCCGTATAGGCGCCGCCGGCGGCGGAAACCAGCGCCAGCAACGTACCGAAGACCTGCAGGCCACGGCGGGCGGTCGCGCTGCCGATGGCAGTGAAGATCGCCACCAGCACCAGCGCGTAGCGCTGGACGATGCACATCGGACAGGGCTCGAGGCCGACGACGTGCTGCAGGTACATGCCGAAGGCCAGCATGAGCACACAGGCGAGACAGATCAGGGCCAGCGCGCGGCGCGGCGCGGAAAAATACCAAGAGATCAAGGGGAAACCCAGTCTTCGACGAACACCCTGGCCTTGCGTGGCGTGGCGACGACGGTGTCACCTTCCTTCAAGCCCAGGTCCCGGAACTGTTGCGCAGGGAGTTGCGCTTCGATGATGGTTCCGGTCGCTGGATTATCTGGATTCGATTCGGTAGGCTCAAGTTCCAGCCGCGCGATCGGGCCGACCACGATGGCGCGCGACAGAGTCGCGACGATGCCGCCGGGCCGCGCGCCGGGCACATAGCGCTCGACGCTCAGGTCGTGCGGGCGCACGTACGCCAGCGCGCGGCTGTCCTTGACCTGACTGTGTTCGGGCGCCTCGATGCGGATGCCCTGCACGCTGACTTCGCCATCGCGTGCACGGCCCTGGAACAGGTTCACGTCGCCGAGGAACCCGTAGACGAACGGGCTGGCCGGATGATCCCAGACCTCCTGCGGCGAACCGACCTGCTCGATCTGCCCCTTGTTGATCACGACCACGCGGTCGGCGACTTCGAGCGCCTCTTCCTGGTCGTGGGTGACGAAGATCGACGTGACGTGCAGCTCGTCGTGCAGGCGGCGCAGCCAGCGGCGAAGCTCCTTGCGCACCTTGGCATCGAGCGCGCCGAAGGGCTCGTCGAGCAGCAGCACTTTCGGTTCCACGGCCAGCGCACGGGCCAGCGCGATGCGCTGGCGCTGGCCGCCGGAAAGCTGCGACGGATAGCGGTCGCCGAGCCAGTCGAGCTGCACCAGCTTCAGCAGATCGGTCACCTTCTGCTTGATCTGCGCATCGCTCGGACGCTCGCTGCGCGGCTTCACGCGCAGGCCGAAGGCCACGTTCTCGAAAACGGTCATGTGGCGGAACAGCGCGTAGTGCTGGAACACGAAGCCGACCCCACGCTCGCGCACGTGCACGTCGGTCGTGTCCTCGCCCGAGAACAGGATGCTGCCCTGGTCGGCCGTCTCCAGGCCCGCGATGATGCGCAGCAGCGTGGTCTTGCCGCAGCCCGAGGGGCCGAGCAGCGCGACCAGTTCGCCCGATTCGACATCGAGGTTGACGTTGTTCAGTGCGCGGAAGTCGCCGAACTGCTTGCTGACGTTGCGGATTTCAATGCTCATGATTCTTCTCTCTCAAGCGGCTACCGACGGAAGTTCAGGCGGGCGTTCCGGGGGCAGTTCGGCAATGGCCTTCATCTCGCGCTCGTGGCGCCATTCGATCACCGACTTGATCACCAGCGTGACCAGCGCCAGGATGGCGAGCAGCGATGCGACGGCGAAAGCCGCCACCGACTGGTACTCGTTGTAGAGCACTTCGACGTGCAGCGGCATGGTGTTGGTCTGGCCGCGGATGTGGCCCGATACCACCGACACCGCGCCGAACTCCCCCATGGCGCGCGCATTGCACAGGATCACGCCGTACAGCAGGCCCCACTTGATGTTGGGCAGCGTCACGCGCCAGAAGGTCTGCCAGCCGGTCGCGCCGAGCACGATCGCAGCCTGCTCCTCGTCGGTGCCCTGCGCCTGCATCAGCGGAATCAGCTCGCGCGCGATGAAGGGGAAGGTCACGAACACGGTCGCCAGCACGATGCCGGGCACGGCGAAGATGATCTTGATGTCGTGCGCCTGCAGCCAGGGGCCGAACCAGCCCTGCGCGCCGAACACGAGCACGTAGATCAGGCCTGCCACGACCGGCGACACCGCGAAAGGCAGATCGACCAGCGTCGTCAGGATCGCCTTGCCGCGGAATTCGAACTTGGCA
The DNA here is from genome assembly GCA_903872875.1 of uncultured Variovorax sp. Lineage (GTDB taxonomy): Bacteria > Pseudomonadota > Gammaproteobacteria > Burkholderiales > Burkholderiaceae_C > Variovorax. The sequence goes on along the minus strand of CAIQMJ010000979.1, from coordinate 1,385 downwards.
ATGGCCCAGGCCGCGGCCACACCGAACACGAGGTTGAGCGGCACGGTGATGGCAGCGGTGATCAGCGTCAGGACGATGGCGCTCCAGGCATCGGGCTCCTGCAGCGCAGCGAGGTAGGCGCCGAAGCCCTTGCGCAGCGCCTCGGCTGCGACCGCGGCAAGCGGCAGCACGAGGAACAGGAACATGAACAGCAGCGCGATGCCGATCAGCGTGCGGCGGACCCAGGGCGCCTCGGTGGTACCGGCCTTCGCGCGGCGGATGTTGCGGGTGTTGGACGTGCTCATCTCATGCCTCCGAGCGCCGGCGCTTCCAGCCCTGCAGGCCGTTGATCACCAGCAGCAGCAGGAACGAGATCACCAGCATCACCAGCGCCACTGCGGTTGCGCCGGCGTAGTCGTACTGCTCGAGCTTGCCGATGATGATCAGCGGCGTGATCTCGGAAATCATCGGCATGTTGCCGGCGATGAAGATGACCGAGCCGTATTCGCCGACGGCGCGCGCGAAAGCCATCGCGAAGCCGGTCAGCAGCGCGGGCGCGATCGACGGCAGGATCACCTTGGTGAAGGTCTGCAGCCGGGTGGCGCCGAGGCTGCTCGCCGCTTCTTCCAGCTCCTTCTCGGTGTCCTCGAGCACCGGCTGCACCGTGCGCACGACGAAGGGCAGCCCGATGAAGATCAGCGCAACCACGATCCCCGCCGGCGTGAAAGCCAGCTTGATGCCGTACGGCTCCAGGAACTGGCCGACCCAGCCGTTGCCGGCCAGCAGCGCGGTCAGCGAGATGCCGGCAACGGCCGTCGGCAGTGCGAACGGCAGGTCGACCAGTGCATCGACGATGCGCTTGCCCGGGAACTTGTAGCGCACCAGCACCCACGCGACCAGCAGTCCGAACACCAGGTTGACCAATGCCGCAATCAGCGAGGCGCCGAACGTCAGCCGATAGGAAGCCATCACGCGCGGCGACGTCACCGCGACCCAGAAGTGCTCCCAGGTCATCGTGAAGGTCTTGAAGACCAGCGCCGACAGCGGGATCAGCACGATCAGGCTCAGGTACAGCACCGTGTAGCCGAGCGTCAAATTGAAGCCCGGCAGCACCCTCTTGGAGGCGCCCCGGGCTCCCGCACGCGAAAGCGGCGCTGCCGCGGACGACAGCGCCGATGAAGTGGCACCGGCCATTACTTGGCGCCGGGGGTGTACAGCTTGTCGAACTGGCCGCCGTCGTTGAAGTGCACCTTCTGCGCTTCACCCAGGCCGCCGAACAGCTCCTGCACGGTGAACAGCTGCACCGGCTTGAAGGTGCTGGCGTACTTCTTCAGGACGGCCTGCGAGCGCGGACGCAGCGCGTGCTTGGCAGCAATCTCCTGCGCCTCGTCGGAATACAGGTAGTC
>CAIQMJ010000978.1 GCA_903872875.1 uncultured Variovorax sp. | reverse complement strand
GCAGCGCGCGCTGGCCGCGGTGCCGGGCTGAGCGAGCCGCGTCCCCATCGCAGGGGACATACGTGCGGACGGGGCGTGGCTATCGTTCCCGCATACCTGATCCATGCGCAATCCAGGCGCATTCCAACGGAGCGAACCCATGGCTGAAACCCTCGACCGCGAGGCCTTGCGCGAGGCGCCGGTGCTGGACATCGACCCCTATTCCGACGCTGTATTGGCCGACCCCTATCCCTTCCACCAGATGCTGCGCGACGCCGGCCCGGTGGCCTTCATCCAACCGCACGGCGTATATGCGGTGGGCCGCCATGAAGAGGCGAAGACGGTGCTCGCGGACTACGCGCGCTTCAGCAATGCGGCGGGCATCGGCATCCAGGACATCCGCAAGCCCGGCGACTTCCGCGTGCCGAGCCGGCTGCTCGAAGTCGACCCGCCGGACCATACGCGGGTGCGCTCGGTGGTGATGCGCGTGCTGTCGCCGCTGGTGATCCGGCGCTGGCGCGAGGGCTTCGACGCGAAGGCCGATGTGCTGGCCGCGCAACTGGTCGCGCGCGGCGAATTCAACGGTGTCGACGACTGCGCCGAGGCCTTCGTGCTGCAGGCCTTTCCGGCGGCGGTGGGCGTGCGCCTGCCGCGTACGGAGACGCTGGCCATCGGCGAGATGCGCTTCAACCAGAGCGGCCCGAAGAACGCGCTGTACGAGCGCGCGATGGCCAACGCGCAGCCCTACCTCGCCTGGTTCGAGGAATCGGTGCAACGCCGCAACGTGACGCCCGGCTCGATCGCCGAGCTGCTGTTCCAGGCCGAGGACGCGGGCGAGCTGGAAGCGGGCCTGGCATCGAACATCGTGCGCAGCTTCGTTGGCGGCGGCACCGACTCGACCATCGCCGGCATCGGCTTTGCGCTGAACCAGCTGGCACGCCATCCGGCGCAATGGGCGCGCCTGCGCGCCGAGCCGGCCAAGGTGAAGACCGCCTTCGAGGAGGCGATCCGCTTCGAGTCGCCGTTCCAGGTGACCTACCGCACCACGGTGGCCGAGACCGGACTCGGCGGTTGCCGCATCCCTGCCGACGCCAAGGTCGGCGTCTATTTCGGCGCGGCCAACCGCGATCCGCGGCGCTGGCCCGAGCCCGATCGCTTCGACGTCGACCGGCCGCAGGTTGCCGGCAGCCACCTCGCGCTGGGCACCGGCGTGCACGCCTGCATCGGCCAGATGATCGCGCGGCTCGAAGCCGAGGCCCTGCTCGGCGCGCTGGTGCGCCAGGCCAGGACGCTGACGCTCGCGGGCGAGGCCGAGTACCGCCCGATCAACCAGATGCGCACGCTCGACCGGCTGCCGCTGCGCGTCGAACCCGCCTGAATCGCGAACATCCAATGACCACTGCATCGACCTCACCCACATCGACAACCGCTTCTTCCGCGTCACCTCGTGACTGGCTCGACCTCGGCGGACGCGTCTGCGCGCTGACCGGCGCCGCCGGCGGCATCGGCCGCGATATCGCGTTGTCGCTCGCATCGGCCGGCGCGCACGTCGCGCTGCTCGACCGCGACGAGGCGCCCTGCCGCGCACTGGCCGACGAGATCGGCCGCGCCGGCGGGCGCGCCGTGGCCATTGCCTGCGACGTATCCGACGCCGACAGCGTCGGCCGCGCAGCCGCAAGCAGCGCCGAGCAGCTCGGCCCCTGCCGCGTGCTGATCAACAACGCGGCGACGCTCTATGCGGGCGCGCTGCTCGACATCGACATCGCGCAGTGGAACCGGCTGCTGTCGATCAACCTCAACGGCTACCTGCTGTGCGGCCAGGCCTTCGGCCGCCAGATGATCGCGGCCGGCGGCGGCAGCATGATTCACGTGTCGTCGATCTCCGGCACGCTGCCGCAGCCCTACAGCGGCGCCTACAGCGTGAGCAAGGCCGGCGTGAACATGCTGTCGAAGCTGTTCTCGCTGGAGCTCGGCGAACACGGCGTGCGCAGCAACGTGGTGGCGCCGGCCATCATCCGCACGCCGCTGTCGGAAGCCTTCTACCGCGACCCCGAGATCCTGCGCCGCCGCACCGAGATCGTTCCGACGCGGCGCATCGGCGCGCCGCAGGACATCGCCGATGCGGTGCTGTTCCTGGCCAGCGAGCGGGCGCTCTACATCAGCGGCCAGGAGTTCATGGTGGACGGCGGCGTGTCGAACGCGCTGCTCACGCTGATTCCGCGGCCGGGCTTCGACCGGAAGGACCACGCGCACTGAACGCGCCCGGGTGTGCCGTGGCCGGCAGGCATCCGACGCCGGCCAGGGTGGCTTCGACCGCCTCGTCCAGCGGCGTGTGCGGCTCCTGCCCGAGCAACGCCACCAGGCGGTCGTTGCGCATGCGCAAGGGCCGGCGCCACAGGTAGCGCATCTCCAGCAGCTCGCGCAGCGTGGGCACGAAGGGTGACGCCAGCCGCGCGAGCCACCACGGGAATGCACGCACTTTCGGGCGCCCGCCGTGGCGCTCGACCACGCGCCGGATGGCGGCTGCCATCTGCATGCCGTCGCTGTCCCAGTGCCCGGCCATGTGGAAGGCCGCGAACGGCGGCAGCGCGTCGCGGCGATCCAGCAGTTCGACCATCGTGCGCGCGACATCCGGCAGGTAGCTCCACTGGTGCCCGACGCCGGGGTCGCCCGGCAGGCCGATGGCCGTCACCGGCTGGCCCGGCTTGACCACGCCTTGCGAGAACCAGTTGTTGCCGGCGCGCGGCCCGAAGAAGTCGCCTGCGCGGACGACGATCACGCGTGCGCCCGCATCGCAGGCCAGCCGAAGCCGCCGCTCCAGTTCGACCCGGATCGCGCCCTTGCGCGTCAATGGACGCTGCGGCGCGTCCTCGTCCACGAGCGGAAACGCGTCCGGCCCGTAGTTGTAGACCGTGCCGGGCAGCACCAGCGTCGCGCCGACCGCCGTGGCTGCGGCAATGCTGTTGTCGATCATCGGAAGCACCAGTTCGGCCCAGCGCCGGTACCCTGGCGGATTGACTGCGTGCACGATGGCGTCGCAGCCCTCGGCTGCCTGCCGCACATCGGCGCGATTCATCGCATCGCCTTGCAGCCAGGTCATGCCATCGTCCGGCGCGGCGGCCGTGGCCGGCCCACGCCGCAGCGCGCGCACCTGCCAGCCGTCATCGCGCAGTTGCCGCGCGACCTCGCCGCCGATGCCGCCCGTGGCGCCCAGCACCAGGGCCGTGCGATGGATGGAAGTGCGCAGTGAAGCGCCGCTGGAAGTATCTGTATTGGCCATGTTCGTTCGCCGGAAGAAGTGGTGTCGAACGAATTCTGGTTCTCCGGGTGGATAAAGAAAATTATCGATGACCGACCATCGGCTATACATTCATGCATGAGCAACGACATCGGCTGGGAGCTGTACCGCACCTTTCTTTCCGTGCTGGCGACCGGCTCGCTGTCCGGCGCGGCGCGTGCGCGGGGCATCACCCAGCCGACGGTCGGGCGGCACATCTCGGCGCTCGAGTCGGCGTTCAGGCAGGTGCTGTTCACACGCTCGCAGACGGGTCTGCTGCCGACCGAGGCCGCGCTCGCGCTTCGCCCCTATGCCGAGACCATGCAGAGCACCGCCGCTGCGCTGGAGCGCGCCGCCACCGGCCAGGGCACGGGCGTGACGGGCACGGTGCGCATCTCGGCCAGCGAGGTGATCGGCGTGGAAGTCCTGCCTCCGATGCTGGCGCAACTGAGGCGAGCCCACCCCGCGCTGAAGATCGAGCTGGTGCCGACCAACCGCGTGCAGGACCTGCTGCACCGGGAGGCCGACATCGCGGTCCGCATGACGCCGCCGAAACAGGACCAGTTGATCGCCCGGCATGTGGGTGACGTGCAGCTCGGTCTCCACGCGCATGCCGACTACCTGCGCGAGCACGGCACGCCCGCCGTGCCGGCCGATCTGGCCGGGCACGCCTTGATCGGCTTCGACGAGGAGACGCCGTTCGTGCGCGTTGCCCGGAAAGCGCTGCCGGCCTGGAACCACGATGCGTTCTCGCTGCGGACGGACAGCGACCTGGCGCAGCTCGCGTTGATCCGTGCCGGCTGCGGCATCGGCGTCTGCCAGGTCGCGCTGGCGCGCCGTGGTGGAGGGCTCACCCGGGTGCTGGCGAATCAGTGGTCGTTCCAGCTGCCGACGTGGGTCACGATGCATGAAGGACTTCGTGCGAGCCCGCGCTGCAAGGCCGCGTTCGATGCATTGGTCCAATGCCTGCAAGCCCATATCCAAACGCCGAACTCTTCCCTGTCATCGACCTGACTTCAAGCCGCCATACGCTTGAATAAATTGTTACGACAGGTGAATTCATGCGACCTTTCTCCCAGATGCCGGGGGCTCTTTCCCGACGTCCCATGCTGGCTGCACTGATCCTGAGCGGCGCGCTGGCCCTGGCGGCCTGCGGCGGCGGCAACGACGGATCACCGGCCAGTACGCCGACCGATCCGGCCACGACCAACCCGGACGCGCCGGTCGCGCTGGGCAGCCCCACGTTGTCCTTCGTGGCACCGGACGAGAGCCTGGACCTCGGCAACTACACGCTGACCACCCGCGTCACGCTGCCGGTCAACCTGGCCTCCGGCGCCAACCAGATATCCGCGGAAGTCTCTGCGGTGACCTACAACCCGACCACAGACAGCCTGTTCATCATCGGCGATGAAGGCACGTACATCACCCAGCTGTCCAGGACGGGTACGGTGATCGACACCATGAACCTGCCGGCAGGACTCTTCGGCGACCCGGAAGGCCTGACCTGGGCCGGCGGCAACCAGTTCGTGGTGGCCAACGAGCGCGAACGCACCGCCAACCTCGTGACCTACGCCGGCGGCACCACGCTGAACGCGGCCACCGTGCGCAGCGTCAAGCTCGGGACCACCGTCGGCAACATCGGCCTGGAAGGCGTCACGGCCGATCCGATGACGGGCGGCTACATCTTCGTCAAGGAAACCGAGCCGCAGGGCATCTTCCAGACGACGCTGGACTTCGCGGCCGGCACCGCATCCAACGGCTCGGCCTCGACGGCCAACTCGGTCAACCTGTTCGATCCGGCGCTGGCCGGGCTGGCGGACATCGCCGACGTGCATGCGCTGTCGAACACGCTGCCGAGCACCGCGCCCGACTACGGCCACCTGATGCTGCTGAGCCAGGAGTCGGGCCGCATCGTGAAGGTCGACCGCGCAGGCCGCATCTACGGCACGCTCGACCTGCCGAATGCGCCGCTGAACCTGGGCCACGAAGGCATCACCTTCGACAAGCAGCTCAACATGTACGTGACCAACGAGGCCGGCGGCGGCAGCCAGGCATTGCCGCAGCTCTGGGTCTACACGCCGACGAAGAGCAGCACGCAGGTCGGGGTCGGCAGCAACCTGTACCTGACCTTCGCGGCGCCGGTGGCGGCCGGCACGGGCAACATCACGCTGATCGGCAGCGGCGGCGACACTCGCACGATCGCCATCACGGACACCACCCAGGTGAGCTTCAACGGCAGCACCGTGAAGATCAACCCGACCACCGACCTGGCGCCCGACACCGCCTACAGCGTGCAGTACGCGAGCGGCGTCATCAAGGACGCCACCGGTCTGGCGACGAAGGCCGTGAACAGCGCGGCAACGCTGGCCTTCAAGACCGTGCCCGACACGACGCCGCCGACGCTGCAGAGCGCAACGCCGCAGGACAACGCGACCGGTGTGGCGGTGGGCGACAGCATCGTGCTGACTTTCAGCGAAGCCGTGCAGGCAGGCGCCGGCACCTTCACCATCACGAACGGCAGCGACGATGTGCGCACGATCAGCGCGTCGGACACGAGCCAGGTCGCAGTCAGCGGCAGCACCGTCACGCTCAACCCGAGCGCCGACCTGCATGCGGGCACGGCCTACAGCGTGCAGGTGTCCGCCAACGCACTGAAAGACACCGCCGGCAACCTGTTCGCCGGCATCGCCGACAGCACGACCTTGAACTTCGTCACCTTCGGCACCAGCCCGACGCCGACGCCGCAACTGCTGATCACCGAAGTCAACACCAATGCCGCCGGCGACGACTTCTTCGAGCTCTACAACTACGGCACCGCCGCGGTCAACCTGCTCGGATGGAAATGGGACGACGATTCGGCCGACGCCAACGACGCGGCCAGCGCGGCGCTCCCGTCCGTCAGCATCGCGCCCGGCCAACGGCTCGTGGTGGTCGCAGCGGCCAGCACCACGGCCTTCACGACGGCCTGGGGCCTCGACGCGGCCACGTTTGCGGCGGTGGCGACGGGCGGTCCGGGCCTTGGCAAGGGTGACGCCGTGGTGCTGTTCGACGCGGCGGGCAAAGTCGCCGCCAGCGTCTACTTCGGCAGCAAGGTGGTCACCGCGTCCGACGGTACGGTACTCGTCCAGGTAGCGCCATCGCCGGGTGTCACCGTGGCGTACGACCAGCACGCCGGCGCGGCCTTCGGCGGTAGCGAGAAGAGTTCGGCCGTGTGGGACGGCGTGTCGACCTCGGCCCCGACCTACCGTACCGCGAAGGTCGGCGAGGCCGGCGGATTCGCCCAGCCGGCAGCGGCCGCGGCGATCGGCTCGCCGGGCCAGTGACGCCACGGCCGGCGCCGATGATCCGCATCGGCAGCTGACGCCGCCACGCGCTCCGGAGGGAAGGCCTGCAGCGCCTTCCCTTTTTCTTCCGTCATTCGATGAAGCGCCGCAACCCTTCGAGATCGACCACGGTGATGCCGCCGTACTCGATGCGCAGGAAGCCCGCCTCCCGCAGCCGGTTCAACGCGGCATTGCAGCGCTGGCGCGACACGCCGGACAGGTTGGCGATCTCTTCCTGCGAGGTCTGCAGATGCGGCTCGCTGCCCGGATGCAACCACGGATGGAACAGCCCCGCGAGCGCCCGCGCCACCTGGCTGTCGGCATCGAGCAGCCGGTGCGCCGCATAGCTGCCCATGAACCAGTGCAGCCGCTCGTTGATCTGCTGCAGCAGGAAGTGATCGAAGCCGCGCTGCGTGCGGTGCAGCCATTCGAAAGTCTCGAGCGGCAGGCGTGCGACGCGGCTCGGCCGCAGCGCGATGATGTCCGCGGAACGCGGCAAGGCCCGCAGCAGCGTGCCCTCGCCGAACCAGCTGCCGACCGACAGCCCGCCCAGCGTCACCGAGTGGCCGTCGCTGGACGTGATCGACCACTTGAGCAGCCCTTCGAGCGTGCCGTACCAATGCGTCGGTGTGTCGCCGCGCCGGCACAGTGCGGCGCCGGCGGGCACGTCGACCTCGCGCATCTCGTCGCGCACGCGCTCGCCGGCCGCCGCGTCGATCAGCGGAAACCAGGCTGACGCGTGCAGCAGCTGCGCGATGGTCAGCGATGCCGCCTCGAGGGCCGGCTTCGTGGTGGGCATGGAATGAAGTCTCCTGGGATCGGGGGGCGTAAACCCTGAGCCCGAATGTCGTCGCGATGACTGAGTGCGCACCGCGACCCCAAAAATAATAACGCTGCCCCACCGATACAGAGACAACCCCGATCAGGAGCTCCCGACCATGTCGAAGCGCAAAGTCATCGTGACCATCGCCCCCACGGGCGGCATGGCGCACAAGACGCAGAACCCCCACCTGCCCACGCAGCCCGACGAGATCGCCGCCGACGTGCTGCGCTGCTGGAACGCCGGCGCCAGCGTCGCGGCCATCCACGCGCGCCGTCCGGACGACGGCGCCACCTGCAACGCCGATGTCTACCGCGACATCAACAGCCGCATCCGCAGCGCCGGCTGCGACATCGTCATCAACAACTCGACCGGCGGCGGCGTGCACGGCGACATGGTCAAGCCGCTGGCCGGCGACCGCTGGGAGATCGCCTGGGAGGAGCGCATCAAGGGCATGGACGCGGGCGCCGAGATGTGCACGCTCGACGCCACCACCCTGAACCTGAGCTTCGAAGGCAAGCAGATCCTGATGGACACGCCCATCACCCGCGGGCGCGAGCTGGCGGCCGGCATGAAGGCGCGCGGCATCAAGCCCGAATGGGAGGTCTTCAGCCCCACGCACATCCTGCAGGACACGACCACGCTGATCGAGGAGGGCCACGACGACGAGCCCTACTTCATCAACCTGGTGATGAACGTGCACCGCAACTTCCAGAACGCGATGCCGTATTCGCCGCGCAACCTGCAGATGATGGTCGACACGCTGCCGCGGGGCGCGATCTTCGGCGTCAGCGGCATCGGCATGTCGCAGCTCGAGGCCAACGTGGCCGCGCTGCTGCTGGGCGGTCACGCGCGCGTCGGGCTCGAGGACAACCTCTACTTCCGCCACGGCGAGTTGGCCACCAACGTGCAGCTCACCGAGCGCATCGTGCGCGTGATCCGCGAGCTCGACATGGAGGTCGCCACGCCGGCGGAGGCGCGGCAGATCATGGGCCTGCCG
>CAIQMJ010000977.1 GCA_903872875.1 uncultured Variovorax sp. | reverse complement strand
TCGTTTGTCCATCGACGGAATTCTTCTTGCAGGAACGGTCGCTCATGCGGTTGCGCGCGACGCGGCGGCACGGCCTACCGGCGATGGCTGTCCATGTCGTCCAGAACGGCTTGCGATGCCTCGCTGCCGAACCACTCGGCGAAGCCCTGCGCAATCTGCTCTGCCATCGGCGTCGAGCGCTCCAGCATGAGCTTCTCATATCGATGGACGGCCAGGCGCCAGTCATCATGGCTCACCAGCGCCACGGCGAGGTCCGAAGCGTCCAGCATCGCAAGGTTCACACCCACGCCAAGCGGTGGCATGACGTGCGCCGCGTCGCCCACAAGGGTCAGGCCGTCGCGATGGAGCCAACCAAGAGGCAGTGGCAACGACGAAATGGGGCGCACCGCTGCGATCCGATCGCTCTCCGAAATGAGCGCCAGCAGCGAGGGCGCCCACCCGCCGAACCGGGCCAGCAGTTGATCCTTGCCGATGTTCGCGAGCACCTTGTCGGGTCGATCGGACTCCTGCGGACGGGTTCGTATCGCGGCATACACACGGATGCTGGCGTTGCCGTTCCGCTGAGCGATGATCCCCGCCCCACCGTGAAGGGAGAACATGGTCCCGCGCCCGACCAGGGCCGACAGCGTCGGATGCTGCCGGTCGACATCGCCGAGCCACAACTCGACGAAGCTGACACCGGTGTAGGTGGGACGAACTTCGGTCAGCAGCGAACGACTCTTCGACCAGGCGCCATCGGCACCGATCACGAGATCGAATGGACCGAAGGTGCCGGCCCCGCTCTTCAGCACATGGCGGCCGTCCGCCCGGGCCACGACCTCGTCGATCCGGACGCCCCAGTGGATCGCCTGCGAGGCAAGCGGCGCCAGCATGAGATCGCGAAGGACGCTGCGGTCGATCTCGGGCCGGCTGCCCGCACCCGGCTCCGGAATCTCCTCGCGCAGCAGGCTGCCGGTCGCGAAGTCGCGCACCCGCTGCTCCTGGTCATCGTGACGGGCCACGGCGAGGAACGCATCGAGCAGGCCTGCCCGCTCCAGGGCGACCTGCCCATCCTCCGGATGGAGATCGAGACTGCCTCCCTGGTCCCTCGACGCGACCGACGGGTCTGCCTCGAATACCTCGAACCGCCAACCGTGCCGACTCAGGACATTGGCCGCAGTCAGTCCGCCCGGGCCCGCTCCGACGATCGCGATGGAAGGCTGTTGCGACATGAATATTTCATCTGCTATATTAATAGGATCCTATTATATTAAATAGCCACCTATTTATCGTCAAGAGAAAACGATGAAATCTTCGGTAGATTGGCGTCCCTACGAGATGCCCACCCTGCTCATCAATCGCCTTGCCCGCCTGATGTCGAAGCGGACCGACGAGGAGCTCGGCACGGTGGGCCTGACGGCTTCGCAACTGCCTGTTCTGGCCTCCCTGAAAGAAGACGCGAAGCTGACACAGAAGGAACTTGCCGAACTCACCGGTGTGGCGCAGCCCAGCATGGCCCAGCTTCTTGCGCGCATGGAGCGCGACCAGCTGATCCAGCGCACACCATCGACGACCGACGGTCGCATCAGCATGGTCTCACTCACGGCGCAGGCCAACCGAAAGCTCGAACCGGGTCGTACCGCGCTTCGACGCGTCGATGACGATGTCTGTTCGATCCTCACCGAGAAGGAGCGGGTGATGTTGGCAACCGTACTGCAGAAGCTGGTCCGCCATGTCGAGGGCAGGCGATAGCGTAAGAACGTGCGCGCTCTACATCGGGCGTCCATTCGGGTCGCACATCGGCGGTCAGCCAATCGAGGGGCCGGCCTGCGGATCCGTGAGTACTGCGCCCGGCGCAGATTGCCATCTCCCCATGGCGCACTCAGTCGACGGTGGCGCCGGATACGGCGACGGCCTTGGCCCAGCGCGCGATTTCCGCCGCCACGAACACGCGGAAGTCGGCGCTGCTGCCGCCGGCAGGCTCGCCGCCCTGGGCGCGCATCTGTTCCGCAAAGGCCGGATCGCGCAGCGCCTGGTTGACCATTTCGTTCAGCTTGGCGACCACCGCGGGCGGGGTGCCGGCTGGCGCAAAGAGACCGGACCACACCACTGCGCGAAATGCCGGAACGCCCTGCTCGATCAAGGTCGGCATGTCCGGCGTATTGGGCGAACGGGCATCGGATGCCACGCCGATCAGCCGTACCTTGCCGTTGCGGATCTGCGGCAGGATGGACGCGCCCGCATCGAAGGCCAGCTGGATCTGGCCACCGATCAGGTCCTGCAGCACGAGCGGGGATCCCTTGTACGGCACGTGGACCATGTCCAGCCCCATCGACTTCTTGAGCGTCTCCATCGCAAGATGTTGCGTGGTACCGCTGCCGCCCGACCCATAGCTCAGCTTGCCCGGATGCGCCTTTGCGTAGGCCACCAGATCTTTGACGTTATTCACCGGCAGGTCGTTGTTCACCACCAGGTAGAGAGGCCCGGTGGACATCGACACGATCGGCTCGAAGGACTTGAGCGTGTCGTAGGGCAGCTTCTTGTACAGCGATGGGTTGATCGCCATCGGTCCGCCGGTGGACAGCAGCACGGTGTAGCCATCCGGTGCCGCGTTCTTGGCGGCTTCGGCCGCGATGATCCCGTGCGCCCCCGGCTTGTTGTCCACGTAGAACGGTTGGCCTGTCAGCTTCGCCAGGTGGGTGGCGAGCGAGCGTGCATTGGCGTCCGCGGAGTCGCCAGGCGGCGTCCCGATGACGATGCGTACGGTCTTGCCGGGGTAGTCGGACTGCGCAAGGGCAGGCGCGGCGGATGCCAGGCAGCCGGCAAGCGCCGAGCCCGCGGCGAGAAGGCGAAAGTATCTTTTGATCATGCGATGTTGTCTCCTGAGGCGGCGAGTATCAGTGATGTACATGCGTTGCGCAAGTGGTATACCAACTGGACACAAAAGGAATCATCCTCTATACTTCTCTCCATGAATGCAACACCTCCTGCTGCCGAGTCGGACGCGCGCCAGCCCCCCGAGCCGGCACTCGCCCTTTCGGAGCTGGCTCACAAGGCGCTGATGGGAATGCTGCTGAGCGGCGAGCTGGCGCCCAACGAAGTCGTGACC
>CAIQMJ010000976.1 GCA_903872875.1 uncultured Variovorax sp. | reverse complement strand
TCAATGGCGCAAAAGGATATTTGTGGAATGTGAATGACTCGGGCGAGAATAGCTATGTGTTTAGTAAGCTTAGTGAATACAACGCATCTTTCACTGCTACAGCTGCTGATGGTGGTGGTGCGCACCGACCCTGATCGCTCGGCCGGCCATCGCGGCCTGAGCCTGATGCTGGTCGAGAAGCCGTCGGACGACGGCCACGCCTTCGACTATCGGCAGAGCGAATCGGACGGCGGTGGCCGGCTCGCCGGCAAGGCGATACCGACCATCGGCTACCGCGGCATGCATTCCTTCGACCTGTCCTTCGACGGACTCTTCGTGCCCGACAGCCATGTGATCGGCGGCCGCGCCGGGCTCGGCAAGGGCTTCTACTTCACGATGGCCGGAATGATGGGCGGCCGCATGCAGACGGCCGGCCGCGCCTCGGGCGTGATGCGCGCCGCGCTCCGTGCGGCGCTTCGCTACACGGCCGACCGCAAGGTCTTCGGTGCGCCGCTGCTGGACTGCCCGCTGACGCTGGCCAAGCTCGCGCGCATGGGTGCGCGCTACGCGGCCTGCCAGCGCCTGGCGTATGCGGTGGCCCGAACGCTCGACGCGGGCGGCGGTCGCATGGAGGCCAGCCTGGTCAAGCTGCTGGCCTGCCGGTCGGCGGAATGGGTCACGCGCGAGGCGCTGCAACTGCATGGCGGCATGGGCTATGCCGAGGAAACGCCGGTGAGCCGCTACTTCGTCGATGCGCGGGTGCTGTCGATCTTCGAAGGCGCGGAAGAAACACTGGCGCTGAAGGTCATCGCCCGCAGCCTGCTGGAGCAGGCGCTGGCCGACGCCGCGCCTTCCGCCGCAGCCGCAGCGATGGCCGCACATTGAAGGAACAGCGAATGGACAACGGCAATCTCCTGGAAGGGCTTCGAGTCGTCGAGGCGGCGGCTTTCGTCGCTGCGCCGCTGGGTGGCATGACGCTGGCACAGATGGGCGCGGAGGTGATCCGCATCGACGCGCTGAACGGCGGGCTCGACCACCGGCGCTGGCCGGTTTCGGAGGACGGCACCAGCCTGTTCTGGACCGGCCTGAACAAGGGCAAGAGGTCGGTGACGCTCGACCTGGCCTCGCCCGAAGGCAGGGAACTCGCCATGGCGCTGATCACGGCACCGGGCGAGGATGCGGGGATGTTGCTCACCAACTTTCCGCCGCGCGGCTGGCTCGACCACGACGCATTGCGAAAGCGTCGGGAAGACCTCGTCCAGCTCACCGTGCAGGGCGATCGCCATGGCGGCGCCGCGGTCGACTACACCATCAATCCGCGCATCGGCCTGCCATACCTGACGGGCAGCGGCGATGCCGACACCGTCGTCAACCACGTGCTGCCGGCCTGGGACCTGATCACCGGGCAGATGGCCGCGGTGGGCCTGCTGGCGGCCGAGCGCCATCGGCGCCGGCGCGGCGTCGGCCAGCACGTGAAGCTGGCGCTGGAAGACGTCGCGCTGGCGGTCGTCGGCCACCTCGGCTTCCTGGCGGAGGCACAGCTCGGCCAGGAACGCGGCCGGTACGGCAACCATCTCTTCGGCGCCTTCGGCCACGATTTCGCGACCGCGGATGGTGTGCGCGTCATGGTCGTCGGGCTCACCGGCAAGCAGTGGCGCGTGCTGTGCGACGCGCTGTCGATGGGCGAGGAGATGGCGGCTGTCGAGCGGCGCCTGGGCCTCGATCTCGCGCGCGAAGGCGACCGCTTCCGTGCACGCGAGGACATTCGCGAAGCGGTGGCGCGATGGACCGGCGCCCGGCCGTTCGCCGAGGTGGCCGCGGTGTTCGATCGCCACGGCGTCTGCTGGGGCAAGTACCAGACGATGCGGCAACTGGTGCGTGAAGACGAAGCCTGTTCGCTGGCCAATCCGCTGTTCGGCGAGATCGACCAGCCGGGTGTCGGCCGCGTGATCGCCCCGGGCCTGCCGCTCGATTTCTCCGCCGTGCCGCGGCGGCCCGTGCGGCCCGCACCGCGGCTGGGTGCCGACACCGAAGAGGTGCTTTCCGAGGTCCTGGGGCTCGACGCGGCCGCCTACGGGCGGCTGCACGACAGGGGCGTGGCGGGCGGCTGACACCGTGCCGACCGCGCCCTGCGACTTCATTTCCAAGATCAGCGAGACAGGCCATGCAACTCACCCAAGCGCTCCATCGTTCCATCCAGACCCGTGGCCGCCACATCGCCACCATCTACGGGGCGCGCGAGCGAAACTGGCAGCAGGTCGGCGACCGCGTGGCACGCACCGCCGCCGCGCTGCATGCGCTCGGACTGCAGCGCGGCGACCGTGTCGCGGTACTGGCGCACAACAGCGACAACTACCTGGAACTGTTCTTCTCGACGGCCTGGGCAGGCCTGGTGCTGGTGCCGCTGAACACCCGCTGGGCCGTACCCGAGAACGTCTATGCGCTGCGCGACAGCGGCGCCCGCGCGCTCGTCGTCGACGATGCGTTCGCCGAGCAGGCAGTGGCGCTGACCGCCGCATGTCCGGTGCCGAACCTCGTGCACATCGGCGAGGCCGCGACGCCGGCCGGCATGCATGCCTACGAGACGCTGATCGCCACCAGCGAGCCGGCCGAGGACCGTTGCGCCAGCGACGACGATCTCTACGCCATCTTCTATACCGGCGGCACCACCGGCGTTGCCAAGGGCGTGATGCTGTCGCACAGGAACTTCGTCTTCTCGTCGATCAACTGGATCGGTTCGCTGCATCTGGACGAGGACACGCGCTACATGCACGTGGCCGGCTTCTTCCACCTGGCGGGCGCGTCGCCCGCGCTCGCGGTGTCCTTCGCGGGCGGATCGCATGTCTGCGTGCCGAAGTTCGAACCGGTCACGGCGTTCCAGGCGATCCAGATGCACAAGGTCAACTATTGCCTGCTGGTGCCCACGATGGTCAACGCGATGATCAATCACCCGGACATCCGCGCCTATGACCTGTCCAGCGTGCGCTACTGCGAGTACGGTTCGTCGTCGATGCCCGACGCGGTGCTGATGCAGGCTGCGAGGGAGCTGCCGAGCTGGGAGTTCATCCAGGGCTACGGCATGACGGAGTGCACGACGCTCGCCACCACGCTGCCGTGGAAGTACCACTTCGACGGCCCCCACGGGGCGTCGAAGCGCCTGTCGGCCGGGCGCGCGGCCTACGGCATCGACGTGAAGATCGTCGACGAGGCCGGCGTCGAACTGCCGCGCGGCGTGCCCGGCGAGATCGCGGTACGCGGCGCGCAGACCATGCTCGGCTACTGGAACAAGCCCGACGCGACGGCCGCAGCGATCCGCAACGGTTGGCTGCACACCGGCGACGGCGCCTACATGGACGACGAGGGCTTCGTCTACATCGTCGACCGCGTGAAGGACATGATCATCAGCGGTGCCGAGAACATCTATTCGCGCGAGGTCGAGAACGCGGTGCACCAGCATCCCGGCGTGCGTGAATGCGCGGTGATCGGCATCCCGAGCGACAAGTGGGGTGAGACCGTGCACGCGGTCGTGGTTCTCAGGCCTGGCGTCGACCTGACCGAGGCCGAGCTGATCGCGCACTGCCGCAGCCTGATCGCCGGCTACAAGTGCCCGCGCTCGGTCGAGTTCCGCGAAGCGCTGCCGCTGTCGGGCGCCGGCAAGATCATGAAGAACGTGCTGCGCGAGCCGCATTGGCAGGGGCGCAGCAAGGCGGTGAACTAGGATGGGGCGCAAGCAAGAGCAAGCGCCCATGAAAAAGATCACCCTGTTGTATCGCCTGCTGGCCGTGAGCCTGGCCGCCGCCGCGTCCTCCCATGCCGCTGCCGCGTCGGCCGATCCCGACGCCTGCCAGCATGGCGCCGGGCCCGCGTGTTACCAGTCATTCCAATTGCCGCAGGGCGGGGGCGCGCTGCACTTCTACGCGTCGCTGCCCGAGGGCGCCGCACCGGTGAATGCCATCGTCGCCATGCACGGCCATCCCCGGGATGCCAACCGCACCTTCGACGCCACGCTGCGGGCGGCCAGGAACGCGGGTGCGCTGGACGACACCCTGGTCATCGCGCCGGTGTTCCAGGTCGCTACCAACCGGTCGGCCAAATGCAATGCCCCTGGTACGCCCGACCCGCAAGATGGCGATCTGCTCTGGACCTGCTCCTCCTGGCTCGATGGCGAGCGCGCCACCAATGGTGCGCAGCCGACGTCCTTCGCCGCCATGGACGCGCTGATCGCCGAACTGGCCCGGCGCTGGCCCAGCCTGCAGGGCATCACCCTGGCCGGTTTCTCGGCGGGTGCGCAAATGGTGCAGCACTACATCGGCTTCGCCCATCCGCCTGCCGAGCGCCCGCTGACGCTGCGTTACGTGGTGTCCGACCCCGGCACCTGGCTCTATTTCGACGCCTACCGGCCCGAAGCCGCCGGTGGCGACTGCATCGGCGTGAACCGGTGGAAATACGGCACCGACGGTCTGCCCGCCGAACTCGGCAGCAGTGCGGCCCAAGCCCGCAGCCGCTATTCCGCCGCCGACATCCGCTACCTCGAAGCCGAACTCGACGGTGCCAACAACCCCGGCACCGCTTATCGGCTGCTCGATAAGTCCTGCGGCGCCATGGCCCAGGGGCCTTTCCGGTTGCAGCGCGGCCAGGCCTATGCCGAATACGACCGCAAGATGCTGGCGCCCGATAAGAACCGTCAGGTCACGGTCGTGCCTGGCTGCGCCCACGACGTCGCCTGCGTCTTTCCGTCGGATGCGGCACGCAACGCCCTGTTCGGCACCAGGTGACATCCCAAGCCCGGCGGCATCGTTAGCGTGACCGCGCAGGCCGCACGAAAACCTGGCCCTTGAAGCCGTGCACGAACAGCTGCGAGATGCGCGCGGCCAGCTCGCGGGGCGGCACCGGGCCCTTCTTCTCGTACCAGGTGAAGGTCCAGATGATCATCCCGAACAGCAGCATCGCGTAGGGCGGGCGCGGCCTGGTTTCGGGCATCAGGCCGGGGTTGATCTCGTGCAGCAGGCCAGCCATCAGGTCGACCAGCTGCTTCTCGAGCTTGCGCACCTCGCGGCGCTGCGCATCGGGCAGGAACTTGATGTCGTTCATCAGCACCAGGTGCTCATTGCGCGAGTGGGCGCTGCGATCGACGAAGGCCGCCACGAACTGTTCGAAGCGCACTTCGGCCGGCAGCGGATGCGCGACGATCTCCGCCAGCTCTTCCGCCTGCGCCGCGATGTGGACCCGCACGATCTCGAACAGCAGGTCTTCCTTGCGGGCGAAGTAGTGGTACAGGTGCGACTTCGACGCGCCGCAGGCTTGCGCCACCTCCACCATCGTCGACCCCTCGAAGCCCTTGCGTGCGAAGAGGGCCGCGGCATGGTCCAGGATGGACTGCCGCTTGTCGTCGTAATCGTCTGCGCGTGCGCGTGTCATGTCCCGGCCTCCTTGAAGCGTCTGTCGATCCTGCATCGCGCGGGCGGCAATTCCAGTTCCAGAGCAACGGCAAGCCTTGCCACCGCGCGGTGCCCGATTTATTATTAGACCGACGAGACGGTTTATCAAAAGACCGGACTATAAATGATGCGACGGTCGCATCGACTGGGGACAACCATGCATGAAGACGACAAGCTGCTGATCGTGGGCGCCGGGCATGCCGGCGCGGAACTGGCGGTCACGGCGCGGCAGCTCGGCTGGGCCGGCAGCATCGACCTGATCGGCGACGAGGGCGTGCTGCCTTACCAGCGGCCGCCCTTGTCGAAGGCCTATCTCCACGGCGCGGCCACTCTCGACGCGCTCGAACTCCGGCCGGCCTCGGCCTATGCGACGGCGAGGGTGCACGTGCATGCGGGTGTGCGGTTGCTCGGCATCGACCGGCTTGCGCACACCGTGCATCTCGATGACGGACGCACCCTGGCGTATACCAGGCTGGCACTGTGCACCGGCGGACGCCCGCGGCCGCTGTCGCTACCCGGCTTGCCGGTCGGCGCGCGACCGCGCAACCTGCATTACCTGCGCACGCTGGCCGACGCCGACGCCATCCGCGCCGGCATGGCCGAAGGCGTGCGCGTGGTCGTGGTGGGCGGCGGCTACGTCGGCCTCGAGCTGGCTGCGTCCGCGCGCAAGTTCGGCGCCGAGGTCACGGTGCTCGAAGCGCTGCCGCGCGTGCTGGCCCGCGTCACCGGTGCGGAGGTCGCGGCGTTCTACGAAGCCGTGCATCGCGAGGCGGGCGTGCAACTGCGCACCGGCTTCATCGTCGCGCGCGCGGAGCTGGCGGACGACGGCGCCATTGCCGCGCTCATCGGCGCCTCTGGCGAGCGCATCGCGACCGACATCGTGGTGGCGGGCATCGGCATGCTGCCCAACGTGGAACTCGCCGAGGCGGCCGGCCTGGAGGTCGACGGCGGCATCGTGGTCGACGAGCTGTCCCGAACCTCCGACCCCGACATCGTGGCGGCGGGCGATTGCACCGTGCACCACAGCGCGCTGTATGGGCGGCGCATCCGGCTGGAGTCGGTACCGAACGCGCTGGAGCAGGCGCGCGCTGCGGCGTCGCTGCTGTGCGGCAAGCCGAAGCCCAACCGTGCGGTCCCCTGGTTCTGGTCCGACCAGTACGAGCTCAAGCTGCAGATGGTCGGCCTGTCGCAGGGGCATGACGACTGCGTGCTGCGTGGCGATCCGGCCTCGCGGCGCTTCATCGCCTTCTATCTGAAAGCGGGCGTGGTGATCGCGGCCGACGCGGTCGGCCGGCCAGCGGATTTCATGATCGCCAAGCGCCTCGTGGCGGCCGGTCTGCCGGTCGACGCGGCACGACTGGCCGACGACGCGGTGCCATTGAAGGATCTACTGCCGGCCGCGGCCGCGTCCGCCCCCGTACTCGCGCCCGTACTCGCGCCCGTGCCCGCAACCGCCGCAGCAACGGTCGCGCAGTCCGGGTAAGTACCAGCACGCGCACTGCGGCGAGACGACACAATTCGCTCGATTCACAGACCGACGGGTCGGACTAATATTGAAAGAGGCAAGAATAAAGATGAGTTCGATGCACAGCGCGCCAGCCGCCGCGCCCGCTCCGCCAGGAGACGGGCCGATGCTGGCGGTACAGAACATGCAGGTCGTCTACGGCGGCGCCATCGAGGCGGTGCGCGACGTCTCTCTCGAGGTGTCGCCCGGTCGCATCGTCGCGCTGCTGGGCTCCAACGGGGCGGGCAAGTCGACCGTGCTCAAGGCGATCT
>CAIQMJ010000975.1 GCA_903872875.1 uncultured Variovorax sp. | reverse complement strand
TCGGGCGGCGCGCTCGCCATCTCCGTTGGCGACCAGTTGGTCATGTTGCAGTATTCGATCTATTCGGTGATCAGCCCCGAAGGCTGCGCGTCGATTCTCTGGAAGACCAGCGAAAAGGCGAAGGACGCCGCAGACGCTCTCGGCATCACCGCGCACCGCCTGAAGGCGTTGGGCCTGGTCGACAAGATCGTGAACGAGCCGGTTGGCGGTGCGCACCGTGACCATCGCCAGATGGCCGCCTTCCTGAAGCGCGCGCTCAACGATGCATTCCGCCAGGTCAGCGACCTGAGCGTCAAGCAATTGCTCGATCGCCGCTACGAGCGGCTCCAGAGCTACGGCCGCTTCTCGGATACCAAGGCCGACAGCAGCAAGTAGCGTTATCGCGAACCGCGTCCGGCGGTTCGCGTTCTGCTTTCCATCGATGCAGAACCCCGCGAACCCGCCGAACCCCGTCGATGCCGTGCTGGCCGAATGGCCGGTGCGATTGCCGTTGGGCATCGCCTATAGCGGTGGCGCGGATTCCACCGCCTTGCTCCATGCTGCAGCCATGCGCTGGCCCGGACAGGTGCAGGCCCTGCATGTGCATCATGGCTTGCAGCTGGCTGCGGACGACTTCGAGTTTCACTGCAGGCGTACGTGCGCGCACCTGGGCGTGCCCTTGCTTGTCGGGCGCGTCGACGCGCGGCATGCGGCCGGCGACAGCCCCGAGGATGCCGCGCGGCGCGCGCGCTATGTGACGCTGGCGAGCCTTGCAACATCGGCCGGGCTGACGCATGTCGCGCTCGCCCAGCATGCGGATGACCAAGTGGAGACGCTGCTTATCGCGCTCAGCCGTGGCGCCGGGCTGGACGGGCTTGCTGGCATGCCCCCCGAGATGGTGCGTCATGGCATTCGATTCCATCGGCCGATGCTCGCCGTCCATGCTGCCGCCGTCCGCGCGTGGATCGCGGCGAGCGGCACGCCCTGTGTCGAGGATCCGACCAATGCCGATCTGCGCTACACGCGCAACCGCATTCGCCGGCTGGTTCTGCCCGCGCTCGATGAGGCGTTGCCGCAGTTCCGCGAGACCTTCGCGCGATCGGCGCGCAATGCGGCGCGCGCGGCCAGCCTGCTGGCCGAGGCCGCCGCAATCGACGTCGCGACAACCGGCACACCTCCGTCGATCGCCGCGCTTCGTGCATTGCCACGGGAGCGCCGCGCCAACGCACTGCGCCACTGGCTCCGACGCGACCACCAGGCCGTGCCGAGCGAGGCGCAGTTGCAGCAGTTGCTGGACCAGCTCGATGCATGCAGCACCCGCGGCCATCGCATCCGGTTGAAAATCGCCGCAGGGCGGGTCGAGCGCGAAGGCGATTTTCTGCATTGGTACAATGTCGCGCCTTTGTCTTGACCCTGGGCTTTGCGCTGGGAGCGATGTCGGATGTTCCGGCGCATCGCTCCATGGGTCGACACCAGGCGGCGAATGCCATGCAGGTTGCAAAGCCCAGGCGGCAATCCGGCAATCGCGATGACAAGCTCAAGAATCCTTCTCCTTCACTTCACCCATGGCATTGATCGTTCATAAATACGGCGGCACGTCGATGGGCTCGACCGAGCGCATCAAGAACGTCGCCAAGCGCGTCGCCAAGTGGTCGCGCGCCGGCCATCAGATGGTGGTCGTCCCCAGTGCCATGAGCGGCGAGACGAACCGGCTGCTCGGCCTGGCCAAGGAACTGGCGTCCGGCCAATCGGGCGGCAGCAGCCACGACCGCGAACTCGACATGCTCGCCTCCACCGGCGAGCAGGCCTCGTCGGCGCTGCTGGCAATCGCACTGCAGGCCGAAGGCATTCCTTCGGTGAGCTATGCGGGCTGGCAGGTTTCGGTGCGCACCGACAGCGCCTTCACCAAGGCCCGCATCGAGAGCATCGATGACGAGCGCGTGCGTGCCGATCTCACGGCCGGCAAGGTCGTGGTCATCACGGGCTTCCAGGGTGTCGATGACGCGGGCAACATCACGACGCTGGGCCGTGGCGGAAGCGACACCTCAGCTGTTGCGATCGCCGCTGCCATGAAGGCCAGCGAATGCCTGATCTACACCGACGTCGATGGCGTCTACACGACCGATCCGCGCGTCGAGCCGGATGCGCGTCGCCTGGCGACGGTGAGCTTCGAGGAAATGCTCGAAATGGCGAGCCTCGGCTCCAAGGTGTTGCAGATCCGCTCGGTGGAGTTTGCAGGCAAGTACAAGGTGCCCCTTCGCGTGCTGTCGAGCTTCACGCCTTGGGACATCGACATCCATGAAGAAGCCAAGTCCGGCACGCTGATCACTTTCGAGGAAGACGAAAAAATGGAACAAGCCGTCGTATCCGGCATCGCGTTCAACCGTGACGAAGCCAAGGTTTCCGTGCTGGGCGTGCCCGACAAGCCCGGTATCGCGTACCACATCCTGGGCGCCGTCGCCGATGCCAACATCGAAGTCGACGTGATCATCCAGAACCTCAGCAAAGACGGCAAGACCGACTTCAGCTTCACCGTGCACCGCGGCGAATACGCCCGCACCGTCGAACTGCTGAACACCAAAGTGCTGCCCACCCTGGGCGCCGCCGAAGTGGTGGGCGACACCAAGATCTGCAAGGTCAGCATCGTCGGCATCGGCATGCGCAGCCATGTGGGCGTGGCCAGCAAGATGTTCCGCAGCCTGTCGGAAGAAGGCATCAACATCCAGATGATCTCCACCTCCGAAATCAAGACCTCGGTCGTGATCGACGAAAAGTACATGGAACTCGCCGTGCGCGCCCTGCACAAGGCATTCGATCTGGACCAGCCGGTTTCCTGAAACAGGCCAAAAACTAGGCTAGAATAGCGGAATTGCTGGAAACGTGACCGAGTGGCCGAAGGTGCTCCCCTGCTAAGGGAGTATGGGGTGTAGAGCCTCATCGAGGGTTCGAATCCCTCCGGTTCCGCCAATTTAGGTTCTGACCAAGGTCAGGATCGACCAAGAAAACCCACCAAGTCATTGATTTGGTGGGTTTTTTTCTGCCTTCTATCGTCCGGCTTGGTCCGGAAGGTTCCGGGGAAAACCACTGCAAGCCGATAGCATCGCGTGGTACCGGTCGTGGTACAGGCCGATTGCGGTGGTAAGGCGGCCGGAAAAGTCGCTGTGGTAAAAATTACCGTATGGCACGCCACATCCTCACCGCTTTGGGACTCAAAGCCCTGCTCGCCGACGAGACAAAAGCATCTGCAGCGACAGGCAAGCCGCGTCGCATTGGCGATGGCGACGGCCTGATGCTGGTCGTCCGCCCGAACGGCGCCGCAGCGTGGGTGCTGCGCTATCCGAAGGCCACTGGCGGCCGCACCGATCACACGCTCGGGCGCTGGCCAACCGTGACGCTGCAGCTCGCCAGGGAGAAGGCCGAGGAGGCGCGGCGCACGCTTGCTGCCGGCGACGATCCGGCTCAAAAGCGCGCAACCGCCAGACTCGACCGCGCGGCCGCGAAGTCGCCAGACACCTTGCGCAAGATGTTCGAGGACTGGATGGCCAAGGCCAAGGCCGACAAGTCCAAGGTCTACCAAGGCAACATCGAGGCCGCTTTCGTGAAGGACGTGCTTCCCAAGCTCGGCGCCAGGCCGCCGCATACGATCACACGTGCCGACGTGGTCGCGCTGATGCGTGCGATCGAGCAGCGTGGCGCCCTGGAAATGGTTCGTCGTGTGCGGATGTGGCTGCGTGAACTGTTCGAGTTTGGCGTCGACGACGAGAAGCGGCCACTGTTGACGGCGTCGCCCGTGCCGATGGGTACGCTGGCCAGCTTCAAGACTCGGAAGGCGCGCAGCTATCCCGCGATCACCAATGCGGCGGACGTGCCGCAGCTGATGGCCAAGATCCGGCAGACCGAGCACTGGGGCATTCGCACGGCGCTGCTCTTCAGTGCATATGTCTGGCAGCGACCCACCGAAATACGCGCGGCGACCTGGTCAGAGTTCGACCTGGTCAATGCCCGATGGATGATCCCGGCGGAGCGAATGAAGGGAAAGGAAGAGCACTGGGTGCCGCTGGCCACGCAGGTCGTGCAACTGCTGCGGCAGCACCAGGGCGTGGTGGGCGATGAGGGCTGGCTATTCCCTGGCCGCCGCTACGGCAAGCCGCTGTCCGAAGGGACGCTGACGGGGCGGTTGAACGTCTGCGGCTATGAGGGCAGGCACACGCCCCACGGCTTCCGCGCGATGGCCCGCACGATCCTGGATGAGCTGCTGAAGGTCGATACGCGATTCATTGAGAAGCAGCTGTCCCATGAAGTCGACACGCGGCTGAGGGGCGCTTACAACCGTGCTGAGTACTGGGACGACCGCGTTCTCATGAATCAGCGTTGGGCCGATTGGCTGGACGCTCAGCGATGAGGCGCTTGAGGTAGGCCTCGATTTCCGTGTCGAGCCAGAAATTGCCTCGGCCCTGCTTGAGCGGCGCGGGAAATGTCCCCTTGCTGATGTTTTCGTAGATCGTCGATTTGCCGAGGCGCACGCGACTGGATACTTCGGGCAGGCGGAGCAGCTTCATAGCAACGATCCTTGGGCGCCCTCGATGCGCGCGACTGCGTCGATCGCTGCCTTGGCCACGGTGAGGTATTCCGCGGAAGCCCGTTTGTCGATCTCTTGGCCAGGCCGGTAGTGCTGCCAAACCGCGCGCTGCTGTGGCTTTGGCACCATGGCCCAATGCCGCGCGCACATCAGAAGTTTGGGCGGTACGGCCCTCGTGCAGCCGTCTGCATGGCAAGTGTGAGTCATGCAACCCCCGATCGGCGATCGCTGATATGCGGCCGAATCAGCCATGTCCAGATCCCGTAGACGCTGGTGCACGTGAACACCAGTGTCTGCAGCATCAGGAAGGTGTGGCCGTGTGCGATAGCGAACGCCAGCCAGCCACCATTGCTCACCAGGTACAGCACGAATCCCCATCCGGCACGCTTGCCCTTGGCCGCCAGCATCATCGTGCCCAGAACGCCGCAGAGCGCCGCCAGGATCTCAATTAGGTCACCAGGGGTCATGCTGCACCTCGCTTGGCTTTGGCCTCCAACCTGCCGACGTAGGCGAGCAGCTCGCCGCGCCGACTGGCGTGGTCAAGGGACGCGGGATCGGGATGCTTTGCCGCTTCCTCGACCTGGCGCAGGAGATACTCGAACGCGGCGGTGTTGCCAGGCGTAACCTCGCCAGGAAGCACGTCGTCCATTCCGACTTGCCAGCGCGTCAGCAGATCCTTAAGCAGAGGTATGGCGTCACCTCGCTTCATGTTGGAGCCGTACTGCGATACGTCCGCGCAGCCGATGACCAGCACGATATTGTGCTGATTCGATCCGATGAGCCTAGTGACCGCCTCGTCGATGGCGGATATGAGCATTTGCATGGCCATGGCGACCGCGTTGATTTGTCGGTCCTTGTTCATGGCTTCACCTCGATCGCGTCCGATTCGCTCGTCTCTAGCGGCGTGTCATCCCGCTTCAAGTCGCCGATGTGGACGAGAGCGCCACCTGGGCCGACGACATGGCCCGCAAACTCAACCTCATCGATCCCGTCGACCTCGTGTTCGATGCTACTTGTGTAGGCGCGCAGTGCCCATCGCGCCTTCGCTGCGGGCCCCATCGTCAAGCCCGGCTGATCATCTGGCAGATCGTCGAGCGCATCGAGCGCATCCGAAACGGCGTCGAAGCCATCGGAATCCAGCACGTGCACGCGCTCACCGTCATCGCCTTGGCACTCCTCAGAGTTGTCCAGCGCGCGATCGGCGGCGGCCGCCAGCGTAAGCAGCAAGTCGACCACGGGGTGCATTGTCAGCTTGGCTTGGTCAGACGTGCCGATCATGCTTGCACCTCGCTCAACGTCGCGTTGTGCGCGGCAGCAGGCGAACCAGGCATCGCGTTCGGGTACGGCCACGGCTTCCCGTCCTCGGCCACCGCGGCCGCGCTTGCGGCCGCAGCTGCCTCGGCGCCTGCAGCGCTCCGCTTCACTTTGCCTTTCGCAGCGGCCGCGGTCGCCGGCGTCGCAGCGCCGGCCTTCGTTGTCTTCGCGGCCTTGGCCGCGCTGGACTCGACTCCCTGAGCCGGAGGCTCTGCCAGCATGGCACTCGTCACGGCGCCGACATTCACCCCGAGGTGCTTCGCGGCAGCGAACAAGGTCTCAGGGGTATTGCCCCACACATGGAGCTCGTCGACCAGCAGGAAGTCGATCAGCAGCTTGCGCAGCTCGGGTTCGGGCATCGAACCAATT
Source organism: uncultured Variovorax sp. (assembly GCA_903872875.1). GTDB lineage: Bacteria > Pseudomonadota > Gammaproteobacteria > Burkholderiales > Burkholderiaceae_C > Variovorax. Next base: position 382 of record CAIQMJ010000975.1, on the reverse strand, counting down.
CGCTTGGACAGGTCATCGCGGTTCTTCAGCCCATGTACGCGAGCCAGCGTCTCGCGCTCTTGCCAGCCGACCCCATCCAAAGCCAGCAGCGCCAGGCGCTGCAACCACCATACATCCAGGCTCGCGCCAGCGGCAGCATCGCGCACGGCCTCAAAAACGCGCATGTTGACTTCAAGCTTGGCCTTGCGCTTCACCTCTTCCTTCGCTCGGGCCTCTTCGCGCTCTGCCTGCTCTTGCTGCCAAGTCCTTTGCTTCGGCGTCTCCTTGAGCTTGACGCCTGCCGCCTTCAATTCATCGCGCTTCAGTACCTCGACAGTCTTGCCCGTGCGGGGATCCTGGACCGTGAACACCTGCGGCGGCACGATCGTTGCCTTTGCCTGCG
>CAIQMJ010000974.1 GCA_903872875.1 uncultured Variovorax sp. | reverse complement strand
GTTGCCGGAAACAAGGTACGGCCGTCTTCCCGCAAGGTATTGGCGGCGAGGAAGCCGAAATTCGCACCAGGGAACGCCTTGTTCACCCGGCACGGCTCGAACGCGGTGTGTCGCGCGCAGCCACCTTGCTTCATCCGGATGAGCTCGGCTTGCCCCTTGTCGAACTCGTGGTTTCCCATCGCATTGAAATCGATCTCCATCGCGTTCACAGCCTCGATCGTGGGTTCGTCGAGAAACAGTGCCGATATCAACGGCGACGCGCTGATCATGTCACCCGCTGAAACCACGGCATGGTGCGGATTCGCCCGCTTCAAAGACGCGATGGCAGATGCGAGATAAGCGGCGCCGCCGGCCGGTACCGACACGGAAGCCGAACCCGGCGCCGGAGAAGGAATCGCGATATGCGGCGGTTCCAGGTTGCCATGCAGGTCGTTGAACGCGATCACGGCAACGTCGATGGTTGTCCCAGGCGTCGGCGGAGCGGGCCGCTGAGCCAGCGGCCCGCAGCCACCAAGCATGAGACACACGATGACTGCGAGCCGAACCACTGCATCGCCGGTCGGCCGGAAATTGCTTGGCACCCTGTCTCCTCCAATAGGAACGTATCGATCTAAAGCAAGTGTGCAGCAACGCCCATGTAATGGCTGACGGTGCCGCCGACCACGAACAAATGCCAGGTGCCGTGGCCGAAGCGCCAACCGCTGCGGTTGCGGTAGAACACGGTGCCCGCAGTGTAGAAGAGCGCGCCCACGATCAACCAGGCCAGCCCTGCCGCGCTGAGCCGCAGCGCTACGGGCACTGCCCCGAGAACGCAACCCCAGCCAAGTACGAGATAGGACGACAGCGACGGAATGGCCCCCTCCTCGGCGCGCCATGCCCGCCAGACACCGGCCAGCGCAACGCACCAGATCGCCGACAGAAAGAGCCAACTGAGCGGCCCGGGCGCCACAGCCAATGTGAATGCCGTGGAGGTCCCGGCGATGAGCAGATAGATTGCGCAATGGTCTGCGCACTCGCAATGCCTCTTGATCGTGCCGTTGCTGCCATGGAACAGCGTCGACGCCAGATAAAGAACCACCGCACAGGTTACGAAGACGAGCGCCCCCAGCATGGCGACCGAGGCACCATTGCGCACCGTTCTGTCGATCAACAGGATGGCGCCGGTAACGGATGCCAGCAAGCCAAGCGCATGACTTGCCGTGTTGAAGCGTTCGCCCTCCGGAACGGACAAGCCGTACGCGCCACCCGGCATGCGCCAGCCAAGCTCAGAACGAGTTCGTTTCTTCGCAGAAGTCGTAGTCGTCATGGATCTCCTCCCGGGGACCGGTATCAAGGTTGGTCGACAACAGCTTGATCGCCGCATGGCCCGCGTCGAGCGCCTCGACATAGGTGGGGAAGCCGTGTGCGGATTCCATCAGTACCTCGAAGGTGCTCGAGAAGTCGAACGACTCCAGGATCACCCAACAGAAGTCCGCTCTGCCATGCTGTTCGACCGTCAAAGCGAGAGAAAGAAGATGGCTGGACATAGGCACGAGAGATATGAAAGCCCCGCGTGCGGCGATTGCCGACGAGGTGCGCAGATCCTGCCCCGCCGAGATTTCCTGGGCGTGACAGGAGATGCCGTGTGTGCCGCAAGCGATACCCATCAGAAGTTCGACCGGGGCTGCCTGGTCGGGGAAGCCCGCACGGCGAAGGCAAAAAAAAGGACCCGAAGGCCCTTTTTCATTTGCGCAGGATGTATGCGATCAGCGCACCACGGCGATCTGCGTGCGCACACCACCCTTGTAGGTGTACAGCGTGAGCGCGCCGTTCTTGATGTCGCCCTTTTCGTCGAAGGCGATCGGGCCGGTCAGACCCTTGTATTCGACCTTGCTGACTTCCGGCAGGTACTTTTCCGGCTCGGCCGAGCCAGCCTTGACCATCGCAGCAGCCAGCACCTGGACAGCGTCGTACACATACGGTGCATAGATCTGGACTTCGACGCCGTTCTTTTCCTTGAACTTGGCCTTCCAGGCATCCAGCGGTGCCTTGAAGTCGCCATCGACGCCGCCGGCTTCAGCGCAGACGACCATTTCTTCGCCGATCGCGTCGCCAGCCAGCTTGGCCAGCTCGCCGGTGCACAGGCCGTCGCCGCCCATGAACTTGACGTTCATGCCGAGCTGCTTGACCTGCTTGAGCATGGGGCCGCCGACGGCATCCATGCCACCAAAGAACAGCACGTCGGGCTTGGCGCCCTTGAGCTTGGTCAGGATGGCATTGAAGTCGGTCGACTTGTCGGTGGTGAATTCGTGGCCGACGATGGTCGCGCCAGCAGCCTTGGCCGACTTCTCGAACTCTTCGGCAACGCCCTGACCATAGGCGGTGCGGTCGTCGATCACGGCGATATTCTTGCCCTTGAGCGTTTCGACCGCGTACTTGCCGAGCGTGCCGCCCAACTGCGTGTCGTCAGCCACCACGCGGAACGTGGTCTTGAAGCCCTGGCGGGTGTACTTGGGGTTGGTGGCCGAAGGCGAGATCTGGGGAATGCCAGCGTCGCTGTAGAGCTTCGATGCGGGAATCGTCGTACCCGAGTTCAGGTGGCCAACCACGCCGTTGACCTTGCTGTCGACCAGCTTCTGGGCAACAGCCGTGCCTTGCTTCGGATCGGCCGCATCGTCTTCAGACAACAGTTCGAACTTGGCGACCTTGTCGCCGATCTTCACGCCTTTGGCATTCAGGTCCTCGATGGCCATCTTGGCGCCGAGTTCATTGTCCTTGCCGAGGTGGGCGATGGCGCCGCTGGTCGGAGCTACGTGGCCGATCTTCACGACCAATGCATCGGCGGGAGGTGCAGCTGCAGGTGCAGCTGCGGTGGGCGCAGGTGCCGCGGCCGGCGCAGCGGCTTCTTCCTTCTTGCCGCAAGCCACTAGCGTGAGAGCAGCCAACGCGACCGCAGTCCATTTCAATTGCATGGGAACCTCCAGAACATGATGAATAGAGAAAAACCGTTATTTCCAAGCGGTGCGGCAGCAGAGCAAATTCCGCGCCGACCCAGGCGTTCAGGCACCCTCGCGCCGTCGAACCCGAGGCAGTTTAGCCGAGGTTCACGGGCGCGAAAACGGTGCTGTCCCTTGGTTCTCCGAAAGTTCCGCAGCCAATGACTCAACCACCAGCTTGCGCAGAACGGACTCGATTTCGGTCCGCAGCTTCGGAACCATTGCGTCGAGCTGGGCCTGCACTGCGGCGGATACCGCATCGCTCAGCCGGTCCTCCAGAGATCGGTCGATGCGCTGCAGCACACGATCCAGCACGTGTTCGTCAAGGCCGAAAATCTCGGCATCCGACAGAGGCAGCGGGCCGATGGCGATCGCCCCCTCCGCATCGACCGCCGTGGAGTCCGGTGGCACTTCAGAGGAAGAAGAATCCACGACCGTGTCGGGACCCGGCTCGATCACCTCGGTCAAGGTCGGAACAAAGCGCGGCGGCGTGCGCAAGCCGTTCATCATCGACCGCCTCCTGCAGTGAAATCGTGCCGCGTGATCGCATAGCCGCGGTCCGCGTAGTGACGCCAGCGGGTGCGCGCAAGCTGCCGGTCCTCGTCATCGCTGCTCACGACATCGACCAGCCGCTCGAAACGTTCGAAACCGGCAGGCACCGGAGCGCCGAGATTGACGACCACCTGTTGGTGGGGCAATTGCATCGCGCAACTGGAAGAGAGGATCACCGGCGAACGGCGCATGAGCAGGGGCTCGGCGTCGGCCCGGCAATGGGCGATGAAGTCCACGGGTGAGAACTCCCAGAGCGCGGCATCGATCGCGTCGAGCGTCGACG
>CAIQMJ010000973.1 GCA_903872875.1 uncultured Variovorax sp. | reverse complement strand
TGGCGACCTTCGGCTTTGAGGGCCGCGACAGCGCGGGCTGAGAGTTCTGAAGCGATCTTGGGCAAGGGCAGTCCGACGAGTTTCCTGTCCCACATTGTGCCCACAAAAAACACCGGCTGTCATAGGACTTGATCGGATTCAGTCGGACTGTATGTTTGGAAATATCTTTTCAAAACAAAGACTTATGGACATCATCGGATTTGGTTGGAGCGGGGTTCTACAGACTCCCTCTCCTCCAGTTAAAACGGGCCGCAAGGCCCGTTTTGCTTTTGTGCCGTGTGAAGTCGTCATGACCGAGCGCTTCTAGAATCGACGCCGTCCGCATCCGTGGACGAGACATTCGATCGGCAAACGACAAGGGCAGGGGGCGATGTCCATGGAAAGCAATTCGTCTTTGGCGGGCCTCGGGAATTCTTCTTTCTCCACCCTCGCGCCCCTGTCCGCATCGGCCGATGAGGCTGAGCCATGGGTGAAGGGCGAACTGATCCGCAGCCTCATGCGCTCGTCGCAGCGGTCCTATCTGCTCTCTCTCGCGCTGATGCCCGCGATGATCGCGCTGTGCTGGAATTCGGTGGATCAGTGGGAGCTGCTGCTTTGGGCTGTGCTGGGAACGGGCGCGACAGCCTGTCGCGTCTGGGGTGAGCAGGTCTATGCACGAGACTATGCCGACAAGGATTCGGTTTCGCTGCAGGCCTTCGTGGACCGATACCGCTGGCTCTGGAGTGCGAGCGGGCTGGTCTGGGGTCTTTCCGTACTGCTCTTTTTCGAGCGCGTGCCTCTGCTCAACCAGTTCATATGCTGGCTGCTCCTGGCGGGCGTGGCGACTGTTCCCGTCAACAGTCTCGCGCTTCATCCGCCGCTGCTGCGCGCCTATGTGAATGTGCTGTTCGGCGTCATGATGGCGTCGATCCTCATCCGGCTCGTCCTGCTCGATTTCCATGCGCTCCAGTTCCACTACGCCTTCCTGCTGCTGCCGTGGTTGCACTGGGCCTTGCTGTTGCGCGCCTCTCGGCAGAGCCACGAAACGGCTCGCAACGGCTTCGAGCTGCTGTTCCACAATCACATCCTGATCAAGTCGTTGACGCAGCAGCGGCAGGCGGCCGTATCGGCCGTGGCCATGAAGAATCGCTTTCTGGCGAGTGCCGCGCACGACATGCGCCAGCCCGTGCTGGCGCTGTCCCTCTACGCGGATTGGCTGCGCAACGAGCCCGATCTGGTGCAGGACATCGCACCGAAGATCGTGCGTGCGACGCACGCGGTCAACGCGCTGTTCGACTCGCTGTTCGACCTGGCGCGCATCGATTCAGGCCAGGTGCAATTGCACATCGAGCCCGTGGACGTCAGCCAGTTGCTCCATGACCTCGAGCTCCAGTATCGACCGGTGGCCGAGGCCAAGGGGCTCAGCTTCCGCGTGCACGTGGCACGCGGCACCGTGCTGACCGATCCGATCCGTGTACGCCGCATGATCGGCAACCTGCTGGCGAATGCGATCAAGTACACGGTGCACGGCGGTGTACTGCTGAGTTCGCGCCAGGCGCGCGATGGACTTCGTATCGAGGTGTGGGACACCGGCATCGGCGTCGCGCGAGAGCATCTGCGCGACATCTTTCTCGAGTTCTACAAGGTGGCCGACCATGCCGGCACGTCGGATGGCTTCGGGTTGGGACTGGCGATCGTCTCGCGGCTGTCGCATGCGCTCGGGCACCCGGTCAGCGTGCGGTCGCGTCTGGGGCGTGGGAGCGTCTTTCGGGTCGCGCTCTACGATGCGGACGAGGCGCAGGCGCAAGGCCGCATCTCGGGGGCGGTCGGTTGAACGGCGCCGCCGGGCGGGCGGTTCGGCGGGGCCGCCTCAGGTGCCGGACAGCAGCCCGTAGTGGCGCGCATGATGCAGCGCCTGCGTCCGGCTCTTGACGCCGAGCCGACGGAACAATCGCCACAGGTGGACCTTGACCGTGTGTTCGCTGATTTCGAGCTGGAGTGCGATGTCGCGGTTGCTCAGGCCCATGTCCAGCATCGCGATGAGCTGGGTCTGGCGCTTGGAGAGCTTGTTGTTGGCCGCATTCAGCTGCTGGTCGTCGGTGTCGGTTTCCGCGAGCAGCAGGCCGGGCAGCGCGGCCGTGAGCTCGGCTGCGCTGGCCGACTTCTCGATGTAGGTGTCTGCGCCGGCCTCGATGCAGGCCTCTTCCATGTCGCTGGCGGGTGATGCCGAATAGACCGCGATCGGTACGTCCGGGTAGGTCTGCTTCACCTGAACGACGCCGGAGCAGCCCGTGGTGTCCGGCAGCTTCAGGTCGAGGCAGAACAGCGCCGGAGCGCCGTTTTGCGCCACCGCCGCGGCCAGCTTGTCGAGCCGTTCGAGCTCGACGATGTTCTCCGACGGACGCAGACGCCTCAGCACCATCACGATC
>CAIQMJ010000972.1 GCA_903872875.1 uncultured Variovorax sp. | reverse complement strand
GCTCTGGGAGTCCTGCACGGCAGCGGGGCTGTCGGAGGCGCTCGACGCGCTGCAGGAAGTGCCTACCGCCCAGCGCCTGGGCGCTTTGCTGGCCCAGGACGGCCAGGGCGCTCTTTCGGCCCAGGTCGCAAACTGGCTGCGCGACAAGCCGCTGCGCATCGTGTCGCTCGAAGGTGGGCAGGTATTCAGTACATCCACAGGCTTCGACGCCGCCTTCAAGGTGCGGCTTCCCGCCGACTCACAGAGTGCCAACGCATGATGCAGCAATCCCACCTGACTGCCTGGCAGGCTTACGCGCCTTGGCCCAAGCGCAGCCAGATCGAGCAGGACCTGCGGCTTGCGCGCGGCGTGGCGGCGATCTTTGCCGACCGGGTGCTGGGCGAGCATCTGGCGATGCGCGGCGGCACGGTGTTGCACAAGGCGCATCTGGCGCCGGCGGCCCGCTATTCGGAAGACATCGACCTGGTGCTGGTGAAGGCGATGGACACGGACACCCTCGACCGGCATTTGCGCCGGGTGCTGACGCCGGTGTTGGGTCAGCCGACCGACTCCTTGATCGCCGATGCGTGGCTGGCGATCCGCAACGTGCTCAAGCCCTCCAAGATCCTGCGCACGGCCTACCAGTTCGTACCGCTGGAGCTGCGCCGCGAGGAAACCATCAAGGTCGAGGTCAATCTCAACGAGAGCGCGTCGCTCTATCCACTGGTGAACGTCGAACTGGATACCCTGGACGACGACGGCGATGCCGCCCGCGCGTCGGCGCGGTCCTACGACATCAACGAGATGCTGGGCACCAAGACGCGCGCGCTGATGCAGCGCGAACAGGGGCGCGATCTCTACGATCTCTTCCATGCTTGGCAACTCAGCGAGGCCGGCACCACGCCCTACGCCGTGGATGGCGCCAAGGTCATGGAAGCCTTCGCCTGGTATCTGGAAAAAGAAGGCACGCACCTGGGCGCCGGCGAAGCGAATGCGCTGCTCGATGTGCGTCTGCGCAAGGCGTCCTTCCGCCGGGACATGGACACGCTGCTGCGGCCGGGACTGCCGAAGTTCGATGTGGAGGAAGGTGCCGTGGTCGTGCGAGAGGCCTATTTCAAGCATCTGAAGCCATAATCTTTTTGAAATCGAAAACAAACCTCTTTTTCTTTTCCTAGGACTCAGCAAATAGGTAAGTGTGGTGAGTGGCCGATGCTGGCGATATTGGATGCCTAGTTCGGCCAGGAGCCGCCATCCAAGTGTTTCGGCTGAACGACCGCTGTGACTGGTTGTTGTCGGTCGACTTTGACCTGCCGGTGACGGCTATTGCCGAAACCGGCTGAAAAGGGGTTGCGCATGTCCATAAATTCGGTCACATTTGAGGCCATAGAAATGGACATTACAACCTCATGACCGCAATAGTCCGCTCCACAGCGTGGGACATCGATCGCCGGCTTGCCGAACTTGACCTTACGCGAGCCGTCTTGATCGACATCGTCAAAGCCTGCGTTGCCGGGATCGGCGGTTGCACGGAAAACGATCCTCCGAATGCGCGCGGCTACGAAAGCTATCGCCAAGGAACTCGGCGCGCGCGCGAACTCCTGCGCGGCGACGGATGGGAGAAGGACGACGCCGGCAACTTCTGCTCGGTCGTCAATCACAAGCGCCGGTTCAAGCTGGTGGTGATGAACGCCGATGACGGTGCTGGCCTGCCCGAGCGCGTGCCTCAGAACCGGTGCAAGAAGGGGCCCAACTCCGAGCGAGCAGCCACCGTCAATCAGGCCTCGCTGTTCGCCCCCGAGGACATGCCGTTACCGAGCCCGGATGGCCAGCCTCCCGGCCTGCATGGCTACACGACGTGGCATCTGTGCGTATTCATTGGTGGTGAGACGGTTCGCGCCGAGCTTTCGCTCTTGAACGAATTCCAGGGCGGGTACTTCACGGGCCTGTTCGAGAAAATCATCGTCCTCGGCGACGGGGACTGGAAACCGTTGAGCGTCTTCGACGATCCTGATCAAGACGACGGTGCGCCGGAGTTCGCCATTGAAGTCAAGCGAAAGTGAATCAGCCCATCTTCAGTCCCGCACGGCTCAGCTTGGCACGACGTAGAAGGAAGCTCACCAAGAAGGCGTTAGCCGAGTTGCTGGACGTGGACCAAAAGACCGTCATCCGCTACGAACATGGCGATGTCGAGCCGCCTGCGAGCAGCATGGAGGCGCTGTCGTCCGTGCTCAATTTCCCGCAGTCGTTCTTCTACGGGCCAGAGTTGGACGAACCGATGGCCGAAGCAGCCAGCTTTCGCTCGTTGAGTTCCATGTCGGTACGTGACCGAGACGCGGCGCTCGCCGCTGGCGCCTTTGCTTTCATGCTCAGCGACTGGGTGCACGAGCGTTTCACGTTGCCGGCGCACGACCTGATCGACTGCAAAGAAGGGTATGACCCCGAAACTGCCGCGCGCGCGCTGCGACAGCACTGGGGGCTTGGCGAGCGCCCTGTTCAGAACGTCGTTCACATGCTGGAGGCGAAGGGTGTCCGCGTGTTCTCGCTGGCGGAAAACACACAGGCCGTCGACGCGTTCTCGATGTGGCGGCGAGACATTCCGTTTGTGTTCCTCAACACCACCAAGACCGCAGAACGTAGCAGATTCGACGCCGTTCATGAGCTAGGGCACCTTGTGCTGCATCGCCATGGTGGGCCGCATGGTGGCCGAGAGGTCGAGGATCAGGCCAATCAGTTTGCCTCTGCCTTTCTCATGCCGGAGGCCGATGTGCGCGCGAGGCTTCCGCGGGTTGGCACACTCGGTGAGATCGTCGCGGCCAAGAAGCGATGGCGAGTGTCTGTTGCAGCGCTCAACTATCGGCTTCACAAGCTGGGGATCACGACCGATTGGCAGTACCGAACCTTCTGCATCCAGATCATGCAGAACTACAAGCAAGCAGAGCCCGAAGGCATCGACCGGGAGCTGTCTGTTGTTTGGGACAAGGTGCTGACACAGCTCCGCGAAGATGACATCACCCCCTCCAAACTCGCCGACAAGCTGGGATTGCCAGTATTTGAAGTTGAGAACCTTCTGTTCCGGCTGACCAACATGCAGCCCATAGAGGGCGGCGGGGCGGGAGGCAGCAAGAGCCGAGCTCATCTGTCGGTCGTCTAAATGTTCGAATCTTCCCAACCACCTATGGAGGATCTTGTGACCAAGCAACCAGAAAATCACGGCAAACCCTGGACGCCGCAGCAGGAGGCAAAGCTCGAGAAGCTCATCGATGGCAACACGCCTACTCGTGTCATCAGTATCAAGCTCGGCCGCACTGAAACTGCGATCTACGGCAAGGCATCCGAACTGGGCAAGTCGCTCAAGCCGACCAATCAATCGCCGTACAACAGGCGCAAGTAGTCGCTCAACTTCATCGGCCAACGCAACCGGCAGCGCGAGGTCGTCGGCGAATACCGAGTATTCCAACGGGAGTAAAACATGGAAGAAGGTCGAAAGCACGTATTCATCAGCCACGTCCACGAGGACGATCACAGACTCGCTCCGCTCAAGGATTTGCTGAACAACGCCGGCATGGAAGTGCGCGACGGATCGATCCACAGCGACAAGCCCAACAACGCCAAGAATCCGGACTACATCAAGGCCAGCATCCTCGCGCCGCGGATCGAGTGGGCGTCGGTGTTTGTGGTGTTGATCACGCCGGAGACCCGCAACAGCGAGTGGGTCGCTTGGGAGATCGAATGTGCCGAGCGCATGGGCAAGCGGATCGTTGGGGTCTGGGACCATGGTGAAGCCCAGTGCGATCTTCCGCCCGCGCTTGATCGCTACGCCGATGCGATCGTCGGCTGGCAGGGGGAGCGAGTGAAAGACGCCATCGAGGGGCGCATCAACAATCGCGAAGCGCCCGATGGCGGGCCAGCCGGCGCACGCGCCGTACCGCGGTACACGTGTTAGCACGCAGGCGATGCGGCTGTATTCCTATGTTGTCGCGCGCGATTTTGGTTTCGCGCCCAACCCATTCGGCGGTGTCTGCACGTTAGCCACCTGCAAACCTGAAATTCGACAGCGGGCCGTTGTCGGCGACTGGGTTGCGGGGTTGACTTCAACTGCAGACCGCAATGCTCCTGGCTTGGTGTACGTCATGCGGGTCGACGAAGTGCTTACCTATGACGCCTACTGGAACGACGCTCGATTCCAGTTCAAGAAGCCTTCTCGCGCCGGCAGCGTGAAACAGATGTTCGGAGACAACATCTATCACCAAAGCGCGCCAAATGTCTGGCAGCAAGCCGATTCTCACCACAGTCTCGAAGGGGGTGCCGCGAATCCGAGAAATATCGCCAACGACACCAAGTCCCATGGCGTACTGGTTGGCCGCCGCTTCGCATACTGGGGCAGTGGTGCGATTGACGTGCCCAAGCAATTTCTCGATTTTGACGGGCACAGCATTCTCCTGAAGCGTGGTTACCGGTCAGTGTTTCCGCAGGAGTTTGTGCAGGCCTTCGCCGCCTGGTTCGAATCGCTCGGCGCTCAAGGATTCTTGGCGCCGCCGTTCATGTGGCAGCGACAGCGTTCGGCGTGGGCTCGACCATCTGCTTGATGCCGTCAACCAGGACTCTCATGTCTACAGCACTTGCGCAGCAACCTCCATTGACCATCGCGCAGTACGCGGCGGCGGCAAACGAGACCGACCGCTTCGCCGATGTCCCAGGTGGATCGAGCAAGCTGACGTTCGGTTTTTTCGGCGAGGTCGGTGGCCTGCTCGCTGCGCTGAAGAAGGTCAATCGGGATCGATTGCTTGAATCTGAGACGGAAGTGGCCGGCGAGGAGATCGGCGACGCTCTGTGGTACCTGGTTGCCATGGCGAAGGCACAGGCCGTTGATCCGCAACTGCTAGGCCAAGGCTGCCTTGCCTCGCTGCGCAAGCGGTTCAAGGAAGGTGACCATGATGGACATGGCACCGTCAATTTCAGGCAGATCGACGGCATCATCGACGTGCACGGCAGTGACCTGGAAGCGTGCCGCGTCGAACTTCTAGGCGAGCTCGCGAGAATGAGCGGAGAGGTGGTCGGCCACGGTAGTCAATCTCAACTCGTTCTTGGACACTCCACCCACGTCGATCTCTTCGGACAACTGCTCGCCATCCTCGGTCTGGTTTGCGCCTCATTCATGCTCAAACTGGAGGACGTGGCTCGCGACAACCTCGTCAAGACCCATGGGCGTTGGCCGGGTCCTAGTAGGGCCTACTGGCGAGCATTCGACAACAATTTTCTGGAGCATGAGCAACTGCCTCGTGTACTCCCGATGGAGTTCATTGAACGCGAAGCGTCGGGCAGAACCTATGTCGTGCAGCGGCTGAACGGCGTTCACATTGGTGATCGCCTCACGGACAACAGCAATGAGCCGGACGACTATCGTTTCCACGACGTGTTTCATCTGGCCTATGTCGCCCACCTCGGATGGTCACCCGTGATCCGGGCGCTGCTCAAGGTCAAGCGGAAGTCGAAGCCTGCAATTGACGAGAACGAGGACGGTGCCAGGGCGATGATCATCGAGGAAGGCATCGCCACATGGATCTTCAACCACGCCAAGAAGCGCCGCTTGTACGAAGATGTGGAGCCAGGCAAGCTCGACTACGGGCTGCTGAAGCAGGTGCACAGCATGGTGAGCGGCTACGAAGTCGATGCTTGTCCGCTGTGGCAGTGGGAGCAGGCGATACTCGAAGGATTTCGGGTGTTTCGCGAGTTGCGCAAGCCCGGCCATCGTGGTGGTACGGTCATCGTCAATATGACCGACCACTCCCTGACATTCCAGCCGCCTTCGAGAACCTCAACATGAACCCGAACACCTTCGTGCGAGACCTGTCGGCAATCGCACTCGAGAACGTGTTCAATCCTTATGCGGACACGTGCGCCATTCACGACAAAGGCGATGCGCCATCCACGCGCCGCAGAAACCTTCGCACGTATCTAGCTGCCGCTCAAGCACAGGGAGTTGACACGATCTGGATGGGGCGAGACCTGGGGCACCGCGGCGGCCGGCGGACCGGCTTGGCACTGACGGACGAGTATCACTTAGTCGAGTTGCAACGGCTCTTTCCGGGTACAACCTTCGCTCGTGCCACGATCGGAACGGCCGTAGCGGAGCGCACTGCAGCCGAGATTTGGGCCGCCCTGCGTGCGTTGGCCCGCCAGCCGTTGCTGTGGAACGTCTTCCCGTTTCACCCGCATGAGCACGGCAGCCCGCTGACCAACCGTCGGTTCACAGCGCGTGAACTTGCCCAAGTCGATGGCTTGAACGCGTCGCTGATCGACGGGCTCGGCGTAAAACGCATCGTCTCGATCGGCCAGGACGCCGCAGTCTATGCAAGACGGTTTGGCGTGAAGGTCGAAATTGTCCGGCACCCGAGCTATGGTGGCGTGACGGACTTTCGTCGAGGTATCGCAGGGCTCTACGGGCTCCGCCCGCATCACGTGGGCCGCACCGCAGCGCAAGAGAGCTTGTTCACCGCTTCGTAGGAGCCCGCAAGTGGCAGTTCCGACGCGTCCATTCCTTGTTCTCTATGTGGCGTGGCATCCAGGCTTCGAAGCAGGGCGGGCCATCGCGAAGAAGCTCTACGACCAATATCGTCGCGAGCTGTACGGCAACGTGGCAGGTGGAGCTGGGCTCAGTGTCATCTATCGGAACGCTCCTGATCCCGCGACTTCGGCACCGCAGCACATCGATCTTGCCGAAGGAGAGACGACGGCCATCGTCCTGTTCGTCGATGAGAACTTTTGCGGTGACGAGTGCTACCTGACCTGGGCACGGGATCTTATGGCGCGCACTGATGCGGCCGGCTTGGGCGCTCGTGTGTTCCCGGTTGCCATTGACGGTGCTGCAACCCGTCTGGGGATGGCAGAGCAAGCTGTGCGCTGGGACCGTTGGACAGGCATGGAGGATGACGCGCGCCTGCGACGCCTGACATCGGACTTGACCTACCAGTTTTGCCGGATGTTGCGCTCGTACCTCGAGCAGCTTCTTCGACCCGACAAAGACGAAGCGGCGCTTGAGCAGTATCTGAAGAAGGTACAAATTTTCTTGAGCCACTCCAAGCACGATGCCGATGGAGAGCGAATCGCGAAGGAAGTTCGGCGACAGATCTTTGAAGGTGACGGGCTCGCTTCGTTCTTCGATGTGCACGACATCCCAGCAGGACTTCGCTTTGACAAAGTGCTCTTGCAACAGGTCAAGGTCAGCGCAGTCGTCGCGATCCATACGGACAGTTTCTCGTCGCGTGAATGGTGCCGCCGCGAGATCATCGAGGCGAAGCGATGGAATGTGCCTTTGGTTGTCGCCGATTGCATTTCCGATACCGACGAACGCGGCTTTCCATACTTGGGCAACGTGCCCGTCGTCAGAATGGATCCGGTCGAGATCAATCGTATTGATCAGGTTATCGCGCGGTTGCTGGATGAAGTACTGAAGGATTTCCTTTGGCGTTGTCGAGTTCAGTTGACATTGGGAGTAGCGGCGAAGGATGTCGCGTTCTTGCCTCGTGCGCCAGAGCTAATCTCGTTGGCGGGCCTCAGTGATAGGGTGGGAGAGCAGGTTGTCGTCATATACCCGGATCCGCCGCTCGGAGCCGAGGAGCAGCGGCTCTTCGAACAGATTGCCCCGAGGTATCGACTGCGCAGCCTGACCGAATG
>CAIQMJ010000971.1 GCA_903872875.1 uncultured Variovorax sp. | reverse complement strand
TCCCCCGGCCTGCGGCCTCCTCCTTGATTTCGCTGCGGGGAGCACACCATCGACGTGAGCCTGGCACGCAATCGTGGTCGATCAACTGCACAACAACCGGCGGAGCACCGCAATGAACTACACCGTCAACGGACACACCACCTACGCCTACACCGGCGGCAAGGCCTTCGACGCGGCACGGCCGACGGTCGTCTTCATCCACGGCGTGCTGAACGACCACAGCGTCTGGATCCTGCAGAGCCGCTGGTTCGCCAATCACGGCTGGAACGTGCTGGCGATCGACTTGCCCGGCCACTGCAAGAGCGCCGGGCCGGCGCCGGCCTCGGTCGAGGAAGCGGCGGACTTCGTCGTGGCGCTGCTCGATGCGGCCGGCGTGCACAAGGCGGCGCTGGTCGGCCACAGCTTCGGCTCGCTGATCGCGCTGGAAACCGCGGCGCGTGCGCCGTCACGCGTGTCGCACGTGGCGCTGGTTGGCACGGCCTACCCGATGGTCGTGTCGCCGGCGTTGCTCGACAGTTCGCTGAATGCGCCGATGAAGGCCATCGACATGGTCAACAGCTTCTCGCACTCGATGCTGGCGCCGCCGCCGTCCTCGCTCGGCCCGGGCACCTGGCTGTACGGCGGTTCACGCGCGCTGATGCGGCGCGTGCTGGCCAGCAACCGCGAGGTCAACGTGTTCCACGTCGGCTTCAAGGCATGCAACGACTATGCGAATGGCGAGGCCGCGATGGCGGCCGTGCAATGCCCTGTGCTGTTCCTGCTCGGCGATTCCGACCAGATGACGCCGCCGCGCGCCGCGAAAACGCTGATCGGGAAGGCGCCCGCCTCACGGCGGATCGTGACGGTGCCAGCAGGCCACGCGCTCATGACCGAAGCGCCGGACGCGGTGCTGTTCGCGCTGCGCGACTTCCTGACGGACTGAATCCGCCGGGTACGGCGGCTCAACGCAGCGCGTTGATGTCGACCATCTCGACGAACGGACTCGGTGCGCCGCGCCGGGCGACCGCGAGCATCGCCTTGCCGACCTGTTCGCTGGTCGTCAGGCCATTCGGCGACAGCAGCCGCCACAAGCCGAGCACCGGCGCCAACGCGACGTAGGCCGCCTGGTACAGGGGCGTCTTCGAGCGCACGCCATGCAGCGGCTGGATGATGCCGGGCCGGAACATGTAAGCGGCCTTGAACGGCAGCTTGAGCAGCGCGTTCTCGGTCGCGCCCTTCACGCGCGCCCACATGATAGGACCGCGCTCGGTGCTGTCGCAGCCGCGGCCGGTGACGAAGACGAAGGTCATCTGCGGATCGAGC
Organism: uncultured Variovorax sp.; assembly: GCA_903872875.1. Taxonomy (GTDB): domain Bacteria; phylum Pseudomonadota; class Gammaproteobacteria; order Burkholderiales; family Burkholderiaceae_C; genus Variovorax. The sequence continues at coordinate 1,888 of CAIQMJ010000971.1, read as the reverse complement.
CGCGCCAGCACCGTCGCGGCGGCCAGTGGCAGGTCGTACGACACGCGCCTGTAGTCGGCCTCACTCATGCCGACCGACGACACGCCGAGGCAGAAGAAGCAGGCGTCGAAGCCGGTGAGCTGCGCCTCGACCGCGCTGTAGTCGAACAGGTCCTTGACGACCAGGTCCTGCAGCTTGGCATTCTGCTGGCCGCTCGCACTGCGGCCCACGCTGAGCACGCGCTCGACACCAGGGTCCAGCAGGCATTCACGCAACACGCCCTGGCCGACCATGCCGGTGGCGCCGAACAGCAGGACTTTCATCGTGGAACCTCACTGGGATCGATGGAGAAAACCCCGGGCGCACGCGCGATGGCGTCGCACAGCGCCGCGACCATCGCCACCGTCGGCTGCGGCGCCGGCAATGAGGTCAGCAGGCGCGTGAGCGTCTCGACGTGCGGCAGCAGCGGGCCGAGGAAATGCGTGCCGGACTCGCCAACGATCAGCAGCGTGGGAAAGGTCTCGACGTCGAAGTCGTCGGCCAGGTCGGCGTGGTCCTCGATGTCGACCCAGGCGAAGCGCAGCGCCGGATGCACGCGCGCCATCTGCCGGAACAGCGGCCGGTATTCGCGGCAGGCGCCGCACCATTCGGCACACAGGCAGACCACCCAGGTTGCGCCGACCGGGGCAGCGGACAGTTCAGCGGATGAAACGCGCATGGCGGGAGTTGGATGAATGGGTGAAAACCGGGCTGGCGCCCTCGACGGGCCGCACCTATTATGAGTTGCGCCCCGCCATCCTGCGTCGAAGGCGCGAGCAAGGAGACACGATGAACACACAACCCCTGCGCACGGCGGACGCCGCGGTCGACCCGCGCCGTTTCACCAGCTTCGCCGAGTTCTACCCGTTCTACCTGACAGAGCATTCCAACCTCACCTGCCGACGGCTGCATTTCATCGGCTCGACGCTGTCGCTCGCCTGCCTGGTGGCGCTGGCGCTCACCGGCCGGCCACTGTGGCTGCTGGCCGCGCTGGTCGCCGGCTACGGCTTCGCGTGGATCGGGCACTTCGGCTTCGAGAAGAACAAACCGGCCTCGTTCAAACGCCCGCTCTACAGCTTCATGGGCGACTGGACGATGTACAGAGATATCTGGCTCGGCCGAGTCAAGATTTGAGCCCCCCGGCTTTTCATGCCGCTGCGTGGCATGTAATTCGCCGGCCCCCGGTGGGGAGGCGCGGCCGCCCTGGGGCAGCCCGGCGGCGGCCACATTGACGGCCGTGACGCCGCTACCGGACGCCGGACGCGCCGAGCGCGTCGCGCAGCGAGAGCGTGTCGAGCGGACCTCGGCTCCAGATCGGCTGCAGCGCTCTCGCCCGCGGCAGCATCAGCTGCGCCATCAGCGGTTCCAGCGCGGTGGTGTCGGGGTCGGCGAGCAGCACGTAGCGCGGCTCGCCGCCTTCGGTCTCGGTCGCCAGCGGCGCGATCCAGTCGAGCCCGACCAGCGTGTCGAGTACCGGCGCGAGCTGCAGCGTGTCGACGCGCAGGCGCTGCACCAGCATGTCGGCCGACAACCCGCGCGCCGGCGTGGCACGCGCCCGATGCAGCAGCTGCAGCGTCTCGATCGCCAGCTGGAAGGGCCAGCCCGCCGCGTCGCCGACCCGCGCCACACCGGCCATCAGGCTCGGCAGGTAGGCCGCAATGACAGCGCCGAGCAGCACGATCACCCAGGCCACGTAGATCCACACGAGCAGGATCGGAAAGGTGGCGAAGGCGCCGTACACCACCGAGTACGTCGGCACCAGGCTGAGGTAGTAGCCCAGCACGCGCTTGGCGATCTCGATGGCTGCGGCCACGAAGAATCCACCCGCCCAGGCATGGACCCATCGCACCGCGGTATTCGGCACGTAGTG
>CAIQMJ010000970.1 GCA_903872875.1 uncultured Variovorax sp. | reverse complement strand
CTCTGGTCCGGCATCACGTTGATCACGAAGCGGTTGGGCGCATCGGGCGGCGTGGCGCGGCGCCAGCTCGACACCAGATCGGTGCGCAGCAGCACCAGCAGCACCAGCGCCAGCAGGCCGACCGCCAACGCGCTGACCTGCACCACCGCATAGGCCGGCCGCGCCGAGATCTGCCGCGTCGCGAGCACCAGCCAGCGCGGCGCCGTGCTCTCGTTGACACTGCGCCGCAACACCTTGACGGCGACCCAGCTCAGCAGCGCGAACACGGCCACCGCGACGGCGAAGCCGCCCACCGCGATCAGCCCGAGCTTCAGGTCGCTGCTGGCAGCCATCAGCAGCGCGATGAAGCCGAGCGCGCCGATGCCCAGCACCGCGAGCGACGCGGGCTTGAGCCCGCCCACGTCGCGCCGGATCACCCGCAGCGGCGGCACGCGCGCAAGTTGCAGCACCGGCGGCAGCCCGAAGGTGAAGAGCAGCGTCAGGCCCATGCCGAGGCCGAACGCGACCGGCCAGAGCGTCGGCGCCGGCAGTGCCGTTTCGACAAGCCCGGCCAGCAGCAGCACGAACGCGTAGTGCACGGCGAAGCCGATCGCCACGCCCAGTCCGCTCGCGACCAGGCCGATGATCGCGAACTCGAAGGCGTAGGCGCCGGCGATGGTGCGCTGGCTCTGGCCAAGCACGCGCAGCATCGCGCAGTCGTCGAGGTGGCTGGCCGCGAAACCGCGCGCAGCCAAGGCCACCGCGACGGCGCTCAGCAGCGCGGCGAGCAGCGCGACCAGGTTCAGGAATTTCTCGGCGCGCTCCAGCGTCTGGCGCATCTCGGGCCGGCCGCTCTCGAAGGACTCGAGCTGCGCGCCGCGCATGTCGCCCTTCTTCAGCAGCGCATCGGCCCAGTCGCTGAAGGCCTTGACCGCGCGGTCCTCGCCGGCCACGGCGAAGCGATAGCTGACGCGGCTCGCGGGCTGCACGAGCGCCGTTCGCGCCACGTCGGCCTGGTTGAGCATCACGCGCGGCGAAAAGCTCATGAAGCCGCCGCCGCGGTCGGGCTCGATCACGATCACGCGCGCGACGCGCAGGCTGGCATCGCCCAGCAGCAGCGGGTCGCCGACCTTCAGGTCGAGCGCGTCGAGCAGCGAGCCGTCGACCCAGACGTCGCCGGGCGCCGGGATGTCGCGCGTGGGCTGGCCGGGCGCATCGGCGGCGGTCGCAGTCTCCAGGCTGCCACGCAGCGGATAGCCCGCGGCAACGGCCTTCAGCGACACCAGCTTGGTGGCACCGCCCTTGTCGTCCGGCGCGCGCGCCATCGTTGGAAAACCGTAATTGGTCGTGCCCTCCAGCCCCAGCGTGCGGGCCTGCGCGATGAAGGCCTCCGGCGTCGGGTTGTCGCTGCGGATGACGGCATCGCCGCCGAGCAGTTGCCGCGCATCGCGCTGCAGTCCGCCCTTGAGCCGGTCGGCGAAGAAGCCGACGGCGGTGAGCGCAGCCACCGCGAGCAGCACGGCCACGATCAAGAGTCGCAATTCGCCGGCGCGCAGATCGCGCCAAAGCGTGCGCCAGCCCAGGCGGAGGAAGGAAGCGTTCATCCGGCCACGATAGCCGAAGCGAATTCGGCTTCGGCCGCGCGGGGGATTCGGGACTCACGGGGCCGGTGCGGCCGCCGGCGCGCTCAGCGTGGCGCGTCGCCCTTGCGGAACTCCGCGGTCAGCGCGTCGAGCTTCAGCTTGAGGTCCGCGTCCAGCGTGTAGCTGGCGGCCGCCAGCGTGGCGTCGAGCTGCTCCGGCCGGCTCGCGCCCAGCAGCGGTGCAGTGATTCGCGGATTCGCCATGACCCAGGCGACGGCCAGCGTGGCCAGCGGCACACCGGCTTGTTCAGCCAGCGCATGCAACTGGCCGACGGCGGCAAAGCTGCGCTCGTTCCAGTAACGGTCCTGGTACATCGACCCGGCGGTGCCGAGCGTGAAGCGGGTGTTCTCCTTCGGCTTCGAACCCGCGGCGTACTTGCCGGTCAGCAGCCCGCCGGCGAGCGGGTTGTAGGGGATCACGCCAAGGCCTTCTTCCGCGGCGAGCGGCAGCAGCTCGCGCTCGATCTCGCGGAACAGCAGGCTGTAGCGGGGTTGCACAGACACGAAGCGCGTCAAGCGCAGCAGCTCCGAGCGCCCCAGTGCGCGCGCCAGCCGGTAGGCCAGAAAGTTCGACACGCCGACGTAGCGCGCACGGCCCGACTTCACGATGGTGTCGAGCGCCTCGATGCTCTCGTCGAGCGGCGTTTCGCGGTCGTCGCTGTGCAGTTGGTAGAGATCCACGTGGTCGACCTGCAAGCGCTTGAGCGACGCGTCGATCGCGTCCAGCAGATGCTTGCGCGATGCGCCCTGGTCCCAGGGGTTGGGACCCATCTTGCCAACCGCCTTGGTCGCCACGATGAAGTCGCCGCGACGGCTCGCGCCCTTGGCGCGCAGCCAGCGGCCGACGATCTCTTCGGTGCGGCCTGCGGTCGCCAGTCCGCCTCCGAGCGGATAGACGTCGGCCACGTCGAGAAAGTTGATGCCGGCCTCGGTCGCCTTGTCGAGGATGGCGTGAGAGACGGACTCCTCGGTCTGCAGACCGAAGGTCATGGTGCCGAGCGCGAGTCGCGACACGGTGAGGCCGGTGCGGCCGAGACGGGTGGTGGGAATGCTCATGCGGCTGTCCTTGCGTTGGAAAGATCGGCGGATTGGCGGATCAGCGGCCAGTTTAGACATCGGGCGCGGAGGCTGCAGCAGCCGTTTCGACATCCGGCGATGCGAGGGTTATTGCGGTCATGTCATGCTTGATCCGCCGCGCAGGCT
>CAIQMJ010000969.1 GCA_903872875.1 uncultured Variovorax sp. | reverse complement strand
GCCAACTGCCGCACGGTGAGCTCGCCGGCCAGCACGATGCGCCCAGGTGGCACCCGAAGCCCGAGCCGGCGCAGGCGTTGCGCCAGCCCTGGCGCCGTGTGCGTGGAGTTGTTCGAGACGATCGCGTAGCGCCCATCGAAATGCGCCAGCAGCTCAGCCGCGCCGGCGATCGGCTCCTGCTGGCGCACCAAGGTGCCGTCGAGGTCGACCAGCAGGTGGCGGGCCCGCGCCAGACGGGCATCGGTGAACAGGCTGCGTTGGCTGGCGGTGTCCGCGGGGGCGCTCTGTGTCTTGAGGTTCATGCTCATGGCCGCGCATTGTATTGAACATTGTTCAGTGAATTTATTGGTTTGTATTGAGCAAATTTCATTTGCTTGTCATCTTGGGTTTCTAAAGTTCCGGGCATCGGCCCCCAACACCGCCCTGAACGAAAGAAACGCACCATGAAAAAGCTCCTCGCCCTTGCAGCCGCCGCCGTGTCGCTGACCGCGGCACTTTCCCTCCCGTCGCATGCCCAGTCGGTGGCCGACGGTTCCCGCGAGCACCCGCTGCGCGTGCTGCTGATTCCGGCGGACGGCGGTACCGAGTCGGGCACCAAGGCCGACTACGCACCGGTGTTCAACGCCATCACGCGCACCACGGGCCTGAACTTCGACCTGAAGGTGGGCCAGTCGTACGGCGCTGTCGTCGAGGGCATGTGCAACCAGCTCGCCGACATCGCCTTCTTCGGCCCCGTGGCCTACGTGCAGGCCCACAAGCGCGGCTGCGCGCAGCTGTTGGCCGTGGGTGTGGAGAAGGGCGCCTCGGTGTACTACGCCGGCATGTTCGCCAAGGCCAATGCACCCATCGCCGGGATCAACGACGTGAAGGGCAAGCGCGTGGCCTTCGGTGATGTCAACTCGGCCTCGAGCTTCACCTTCCAGGTCGCGATGCTGCTGGATGCGGGCATCGACCCCGCGCGCGACCTGTCGGCCATCCGCATGACCGGCAGCCATGCGAGCAGCCTGGCCGCGCTGGTGCAGGACCAGGTCGACGTGGCCTCGCTCTCGTTCGACTCGTTCGAGAAGGCCGTGAAGCAGGGCGCGGTCGATCCGAAGACGGTGAAGGTGGTCGCGAAGAGCATGGCCATTCCGTACCCGCCGCTCGCGCTCAACTCCAAGCTGCCCGAGCCGCTGAAAGCCAAACTGAAGGACGCCTTCCAGACGGTGAACAAGGCGCCCGGCGTCACGCCCGACATGATCCGCGGCTACGGCGGCGGCAAGATCGACGGTTACGACACCAAGTTCTCGGAAGACGAGTTCAACGTCGCGGCCGAGAAGCTGGGCCTGCTCACCGACGAGCTCAAGGGCAGCATCCTGGCCAAGGCCGCGCAGCGCTGAGCACGCGCCATGCTGAATTTCGAATCGGTCGCCATGCGCTATGCCGACGGCACGCAGGCACTCGGCGGCGTCTCCCTGCAGGTGCCCGTGGGCCAGTTCTGCGTGGTGCTGGGCTCCTCGGGTGCGGGCAAGTCGACGCTGCTGCGGATGGCCAACGGCCTGGTCAAGCCCACACAGGGCACGGTGCAGGTCGAGGGCGTGCGCATCGCGGCCGATTCGCTGGCCCACATCCGGCCGCGCATCGGCATGATCCACCAGCAGTTCAACCTGGTGCTGCGTTCGACGGTGGCCGAGAACGTGCTCGCCGGCGCGCTGCCGACCATGCCAACCTGGCGCGCGCTGCTCGGGCTGTTCACCGACGAGGCACGGCGCAAGGCCTGCGAGCTCGTCGCGTCGGTCGGCCTGCAGGAGCAGCACCTGCTGCGCCGCGTGAGCGAGCTTTCGGGTGGCCAGCAGCAGCGCGTGGGCATCGCGCGCGCCTTCATGCTCGAGCCGCCGCTGGTGCTGGCCGACGAGCCCGTGGCCAGTCTCGACCCGCAAACCAGCCATGACGTGCTGTCGCTGCTGCGCAGGCAGGCGCGCGAGCGCGGCACCACGGTGCTGTGCAGCCTGCATCAGATCGAACTGGCCTGCGAGTTCGCCGATCGCATCGTCGCATTGCGCCACGGCGCGGTGGTGTTCGACGGGCCGCCCGCCGCCTTCGATCCGCGGGTGTTCGATGCGATCTACGGCCGTGGTGACGAGTCCGTGCGGTCCAGAGGCCAAGGCATGAGGCCCGAGACCGCGTCGCCGCTGCACGCCGCCGCGCTGGAGCTCGCGCAATGAGCCGCCCCGCATCCGCGTGGGAGCTTCCGCGTCCCTGGGGCGCGCGCAGCCTTGCGGTGCTGCTGCTCGTGCTGGTGGCCGGCTTCTTCGCCGGCCAGCGCGTGGAGATGGGCCGCATGCTGTCGCTGACCGGCGAAGGCGTTCTGGCGGCAGTCGGCCTGCGCGAGAACTCGCAGGTGCTGTCGGGCCTGGGCACCATCGCGCGTTCGCTTTTCCCGCCGCAGATTTCCGAGCGCACCGAGACAGCGCGCATCGAAGGCTTCGACCGCAACCGGCTGCCATGGTTCTCGCACGTGGAAACCGTGGAAACGCGCGAGCCCAAGCTCAACCCGCGCACGCTGCAGATCGAAGAGGTGGTCGACAGCCGCGAAGTGCTGGTCGAGCCGCTCGGCTATCTCTGGCACGTCGCAGTGAAGATGCTGGAGACCTTCGAGATCGCCATCTGGGCCACGCTGCTGGCCATCGTGCTGAGCGCGCCGCTGGCCTGGTGCAGCGCGAAGAACTACACGCCGAACCGCGTCGTCTACACGCTTGCGCGCAGCGTGGTCGGCCTGTGCCGCGCGGTGCCCGAACTGGTGAGCGCGCTGTTCCTGGTGCTGGCCTACGGCTTCGGTCCCATCGCCGGCGTGCTGGCACTCGCGCTGCACTCGGCGGGCTTCCTCGGCAAGTTCTATGCGGAAGACATCGAGACCGCCGACGACAAGCCGCAGGAGGCGCTTCGCGCCATCGGCGCGAACAAGCTGAAGGTGATGCGCTTCGCGGTGCTGCCGCAGGTGATGCCGCAGTTCATCGCCTACACGCTGTATGTGCTCGACCGCAACGTGCGCATGGCCACCGTGGTGGGCCTGGTGGGCGCAGGCGGCATTGGCCAGGAGCTGAAGGGCCGCTACGACATGTACAACTACGCGCACGTGGGCACGATCCTGATCGCGATCTTCCTCACCGTGCTGGTGCTCGACCGCCTTGCAGCGCGCCTGCGCAGTCGCTATGCCTGAGCCCTGACGTCCTGCGCCCGAGGTCCCACGTCGTGGGCTCCGCCGCGCGCCACACATCCCCGATCTCTTCGAGCCGGTGCAACCCCGAGGGGGCTGCTCGGCCCTCCTTCGCCTGTCTTTTCGTCCGTCCTTCGTCCCACGTCTCTTTTCGATCAAAGGAAATTGTCATGACCCCACGTGTCTCCCGGTATGGCTTCGCCGCGTCGGCTGCGGCCGGTCTTCTTCTGTGCCTGAGCCTTGCCGCCTGCGGTGGCAGCGGTGACGCCAGCGCGCCGACGTCGCCCCCGACCGGCACCACGCCGCCGACCACCACGCCGGAGCAGCCCGCGCAGCCCGAGCAGCCGGCGGCGCCGGTACTGAAGTGCGCACCCTGACTCGCGCACCTCTTCCATCGACATGCCTTCCATTTCTTCCGTTTCGTCCTCGCGTTGAAAGACTCCCATGAACAACTTCTCCCGTCGCGATTTCTTCCGCAAGTCGGCCGGTGCCGTCGGTGCGGCTTCGGCCCTCACCATGCTGCCGCCATCGATCCGCAAGGCTCTCGCCGTCGAGGCCGCGGTCGACACCGGCACCATCCAGGACATCAAGCACATCGTCATCCTGATGCAGGAGAACCGCAGCTTCGACCACTACTTCGGCACCTTGCGTGGCGTGCGCGGCTTCGGTGACCGCTTCCCGATTCCGCTGGCCAGTGGCAAGCCGGTGTATTTCCAGCCCAACCCCACGGGCGGCGCCGAGATCCAGCCCTTCCGCCGCGACTCCCGGATCAGCAATGCACTGATCGGATCCGGCACCCCGCACAATTTTCCCGACCAGCAGGCCGCCTGGAACCAGGGAAAGATGGACCGCTGGATCCAGTTCAAGAACCAGGCGACGATGGGCTACTACCTGCGCGACGACATTCCGTTCCAGTTCGCGCTGGCCGATGCCTTCACGCTCTGCGACGGCTATCACTGCTCCATCCTCACCGGCACCGACCCGAACCGCATCGTGTTCTGGTCGGGTTCCAACTTCAATCCGGAACTGCGCAAGAAGGGCATCAACAGCACGGACAGCGATTCCGAGCCGGTCAACTCGCGCTGCTGGCCCAGCCCGTCGAGCTGGGTCGCGGGCAGGGCGCAGCAGGCGGACGGTTCCGGCCAGAAGGACCCCGGCACGGGTGCCTACAACTACAAGTACGTCAACAACTCGTTCAAGTGGGACACGCTGCCGGATGTCCTGCAGAAGGCGGGCATCAGCTGGCACATCTACCAGAACATGAACAACAACTGGACGGGCGCCATGAACGGCTGCCTGGCCTTCGAGAGCTTCCGCACCGCGCAGCCGGGCTCGCCGATCTATGAACACGGCCTGACGGGCGGCCCCGCCGCAGCCGACGGCGCCGTCAACTTCCTCGCCCAGCTCAAGCAGGACGTGATGAACGACGCGCTGCCGCAGGTCTCCTGGGTGCTGCCCACGCAGGCCCTGGCCGAACATCCCGGCAGCAGCGAAGGCGTGGCCGGCGCGGCCGACTTCATCTCGGATGTGCTGACTGCGCTGACATCCAATCCCGCGGTCTGGAGCAAGACGGTT
>CAIQMJ010000968.1 GCA_903872875.1 uncultured Variovorax sp. | reverse complement strand
CTAGACGCAGGGAATTAATAAAAAATTGTAAGTATCAACAGGTGTCCGGTGTCGGACATCTTCTTCGGTTTTTGTAGAACCATGCTGACCTTGCAGGGGCTCGGAGCACGCTTCTTGATGAAGGAACACCAGAGTGCAAACCCCCTCCCTTGTCGCGGCTGCGCTGCTGTGCTCGATCCTTGCAGCAAGCGTGCCGGCGTCCGCTGAAACGCTGGTCGACATCTACGGCCTGGCCAAGCAGCGCGACCCACGCTACCTTGCCATGCGCTCGGAGTACGAAGCCTCGGGCTTCGCGGTCAAGGAGGCACGCGCGGCACTGCTGCCGCAGGTGGCGTTCAACTACAACCGCACCAATACCGACCAGAACATCGTCCGCAGCGAGAACCAGGTGTTCGCCGCCGGCGCGTCGTCCTACCCGACCAACGATCGAACCTTGTCGATCTCGCAGCCGATCTTCCGGCTCTCCTCGTGGCGCAACTGGCGGCAATCGCAAGCCTCCGAGAAGCAGGCGGCGGCCGCCTACGCCGCCGCCGAGCAGGACCTGATCGTCAGGACCGCCACGGCCTACATGGCCGTGCTCGCGGCAGAGGACGCGCTGAACCTCGCAAAGGGCGAGGGCGAATCGATCAAGCGCCAGCTGGAACTCGCCGAAGCCAAGTTCAAGAGCGGGCAGGCGGTCCGGGTCAACCTGTATGACGCGGTGGCGCGCAACGCCCTCAAGCAATCCGACGTGATCGCCGCCGAGAACGACCTGGCGGACAAGAAGCAGGCGCTGCGAGAGGTGATCGGCGCACCGGTGAATTCGCTGGTGCCGATCGCCGCCAAGGCGCCGCTGATCCTGCCGCAGCCGCTGGACGCCGAGCAATGGGTCCAGTCGTCGCTCGACAAGAACCTGTTGCTGGAGGCGCGTCTTCAGGCCGTCGAAGTCGCGCGGCAGGAAATCGACAAGAGCCGGGCGGGCTACTACCCGACGCTGGACCTGGTGATCTCGCGCAACCAGCGTGTGACCGGCGGCAGCCTCTTCGGTGGCGGCAGCAGCGTGAACACGAACGACGTGATGCTTCGGGCGAACATTCCGCTGTACGACGGCGGTGCCACCGACGCGGGAATCGACAAGGCCGGCGCTCGCCACCAGGGCGCACTGCAGGATCTCGAGCGAGATCGTCGCCAGGTGGAACGGCAGGCGCGCGCAGCATATGCCGGCGTGGTCAGCGGTATCAGCCGGGCGGCCGCGCTCGAGCAGTCCGTGCAGGCACTCGACAGCGCCCGCAACCTGAAGGAAGAAGGCTACAAGGCCGGCATCTCCACGATGCTGGGCGTGCTGGACGCCGAGCGCGACCTGTATGCCGTGCGTCGCGACGCAGCCCAGTCGCGCTATGACTACCAGCTGAACATGCTGCGCCTGAAGCAGGCCGCCGGCACCTTGAGCGAGGACGATCTGATCGCCGTCGGCAGGGCGGCTCCATAGGTTCCAGTCCCGGTTCGGCCTGCGCGGCCGAATCGGACGCTGGCCCCTGCACGCAGAACGCAAAGAATCACTGGAACCGTATGGCCTCGAAAAAAATGACATCCCTCCGCAGTCGCCTGGCCGGATCATTCCAGCGATCCGGGGCCGGCAGGCCAGGGGCACGTCGCAAAACGCTGTTCGAAGCACTCGAACAGCGTTTTTTGCTTTCGGCCGAGCTCGTGATTCCGCCGCCGCCGGTCCAGCAGGCCGTGCTGGAGGCGCCTCTGGTGGTCAACGCGCCAGGCCAGATCCAGCTCACGCTGACGGCGCAGACGCCGCCGGCCGATGCGTCCGTTCCCAATCCCGTGCTCGAAGCGGGCAACCAGGCCGCGCCCGCAGCCGGGACCTCCGCTGCGTTGACGGAACTCGTCGCGGCCGCGCCTTTGCCGGGCACTTCCGTGGCGCTCGCGGACTTCGCGGCGTACATGCAGACGCGCCCGGCGGCGACGCAGCTGGTCATCGTGGACCCGTCGATCCCGCATGTCGGCACGCTGCTGGACGGTCTGCTGGCCGCCATGCCCGAGGGGAAGGCCGGCGAGACGCAGGCTGGCGCCAGCACCGCGGCCGACGGCGGCACGTCGACCGAGGCCCCGTCGCTCGGCGCCCAGCTGCAGGTGATCCATCGCGGCGACATCGACGTCATCGTGCTCGACGCGCGCTTCGACGGCGTCGACCAGATCGGCCGCATCCTCAAGTCCTACGACGGACTCGACTCGGTACAGATCCTGTCGCACGGCAAGAGCGGCACGCTGAGCATCGGCAGCACAGAACTCGACGGCGACGACCTCGACCAGTACCAGGCCAGCATCGGTGCCTGGGGAGAAGCGCTGCGCCCGGGCGGCGACATCCTGCTCTACGGCTGCGATGTGGCGGCCGGCAACTACGGTGTGAACTTCGTGCAGAGCCTCGCGCGCCTGACCGGTGCGGACGTGGCCGCATCGACCGACACCACCGGCAGCGCGGCGCTCGGCGGCAACTGGACGCTGGAGTACGCGACCGGGCAGATCGAGGCCTCGACGTACAGGCTCGATGTCTACGGCGACACGCTCGACCTGATCAACGGCCAGGACCTGAGCGACGACACGCTGGTCGGAACGTCGGGCGATGACGT
>CAIQMJ010000967.1 GCA_903872875.1 uncultured Variovorax sp. | reverse complement strand
TGTACGTGGTGCCGTTCTCGATGGGCCCGCTGGGTTCGCCGATCGCCCACATCGGCATCGAGCTGTCCGACAGCCCGTACGTCGCGGTCAACATGAAGATCATGACGCGCATGGGCAAGGCCGTCTATGACGTGATCGGCACCGACGGCGAGTTCGTGCCCTGCGTGCACACCGTCGGCGCACCGCTCGAAGCCGGGCAGAAGGACGTCGCCTGGCCCTGCAACAAGACCAAGTACATCGTCCACTACCCGGAAACCCGCGAGATCTGGAGCTACGGCTCGGGCTACGGCGGCAATGCGCTGCTGGGCAAGAAGTGCTTCGCGCTGCGCATCGCCTCGACCATGGGCCGCGACGAAGGCTGGCTGGCCGAGCACATGCTGATCCTGGGCGTGACCAACCCTGAGGGCAAGAAGTACCACGTGGCCGCCGCTTTCCCGAGCGCCTGCGGCAAGACCAACTTCTCGATGCTCGTGCCGCCGGCCGGCTTCGATGGCTGGAAGGTCACGACCATCGGCGACGACATCGCCTGGATCAAGCCGCAGGCCGACGGCTCACTGCGCGCGATCAACCCCGAAGCCGGCTACTTCGGCGTGGCACCGGGCACCAACTACACGACCAACCCCAACTGCATGCGCAGCCTGGACACGGGCGTGATCTTCACCAACGTCGCTCTGACCGACGACGGCGACATCTGGTGGGAAGGCATGGAGCAGGACGTGCCCGGCAAGGCACTGCCGGCCCACCTGATCGACTGGCAGGGCAAGGACTGGACGCCAGCCATCGCCAAGGAGACCGGCGCCAAGGCCGCGCACCCGAACGCCCGCTTCACCGTCGCCGCCACCAACAACCCGGCGCTCGACGAAGCCTGGGACGATCCCAAGGGCGTCAAGATCGACGCATTTATCTTCGGCGGCCGCCGCTCGACCACCGTGCCGCTGGTGACCGAGGCCCGCGACTGGATCGAAGGGGTCTACATGGCAGCGACCATGGGCTCCGAAACCACCGCCGCCGCCACCGGCCAGGCCGGCGTGGTGCGCCGCGACCCGTTCGCCATGCTGCCGTTCATGGGCTACAACATGAGCGACTACTTCCAGCACTGGATCGACCTGGGCAAGAAGCTCGAAGCCTCGGGCGCCACGCTGCCGAAGATCTACACGACCAACTGGTTCCGCAAGGGCGCCGACGGCAAGTTCGTCTGGCCCGGCTACGGCGAGAACATGCGCGTGCTGAAGTGGATGATCGACCGCCTCGAAGGCAAGGCGGCCGGAGCCGACCACGTCTTCGGCGTGAGCCCGCGCTATGAAGAACTCAACTGGACCGGCCTGGATTTCAGCGCGGCGCAGTTCGACACCGTGACCAGCATCGACAAGGCCGCCTGGCAAGCCGAACTGAAGCTGCACACCGAACTGTTCCAGCAACTCGCGCACCATCTGCCGGCCGAGCTGCCGGCGACCAAGGCGGCGATCGAAGAACGACTGGCAGCCTGACGCTCGCGGGTCCCCCGCGGACGCGTTCGACGCGGCAACGAAAAAACCGCCCGAGGGCGGTTTTTTCATGGTGTCCGCACGAAGCGGACCGTTTGGCTGATCAATAGTACTTGCCGAGATTCACGCGGCGCATCGCTTCGTACAGGGTCGGCACGGCGCTGTCGGCGGTGCGGCGAGCGGCTGCCGGGGACGCCACGCCTTCAACGGCTTCCTGGCGGCTCGCCGCAGCTTGCAGCTCTTGCATGATGCGCGTGTCGTACTTGGCGTAGGCCAGGAAACGCTCGTCGGCTTGCGCCGTGGCGCGGCGGCGTGCATAAGCTTCGAAGCCGGTGATGGCTTTTGCCGCGATGCTGCGGGCGACGCCCGAGAACAGCGCAATCGCGACGAAAGCCACGACCCAGAGTGTGGCCCACAGCGCGAGCAGGCTGCCTTCGTTGGCGACCAGGCGATCGGCCACGAGCAGCGCGGCAGAAATGACCGCCGCGAGCAGCAGGGCAGCCAGACCGCGCGTGCCATCGACGCGACGCGTCGCGGCGGAGAATTGGGAGATCGCAGCTTCGGCGCGGGCGACGCCGGGATGTGCGACAGGTTGCTCAACGTGTACAAAGCTGGTCATGATGTGTTCCCTGGGTGGGTAGTTGGCCGAAGCCGATGACCGAATATTAGGGGTTACCCTAGTGTTTTCCAAATTTATCTTACTGATGGATAACATTCATCAGACTTATGGATGTCAATTTCCGAACACTGGACCTGAACCTGCTGCGCGTCTTCGATGAGGTGATGGCGGAGCGCAACCTGACGCGCGCTGCCCGCAACCTGTCGATCACGCAGCCGGCGGTCAGCAACGCGCTGCGGCGATTGCGCGATGTGCTCGGCGACGAACTGGTTCGCCGCTCGGGCGCCGGCGTCGACCCGACGCCGCGTGCGCTGGCGCTGTGGCCCACGGTGCGCGAGGCGCTGCAACAACTGCAGCACACGCTCGCGCCGAACGAATTCGATGCGACCGTGGCCGATACCACCTTCGTGCTGGCCATGGCCGACGCAACGGCGGCGGAACTGATTCCAGGACTGGTGCAGATCGCCGAGGCCGAGGCGCCCGGCATCTCGATCCGCGCCGTGCCGCTCACCACGCGCGACCCGCGCGCGCTGCTCGAGGCGGAAGAAGCCGACATGGCAATAGGCTACTTTCCGGCGGTCATCGCGAGCCTGACGGCGCGTGGCCAGTCGGGCGTGGCGGTGCCGTTCGAGACGCAGCGCCTGTACGTCGGTCAGTACGTCTGCGTGATGCGGCGAGACCATCCCCTGGCCGAGCAGCCACTGACGCTCGATGCGTACTGTTCGGCGCGCCATCTGCTGGTTAGCTTTTCGGGAAGGCCGTACGGTTTCATCGACCAGACGCTCAGCGCGCTCGGGCGCGAGCGGCGCATCGTTGTCACGGTGAACCAGTTCTTCACGGCCGGACGGGTGGTCGCCAATTCGGAACTGTTGACGGTGCTGCCGCGGCACTTCGTGCGCGTGACGGGCATCGATTCGCAACTGGTGTTGCGCGATCTGCCTTTCGACCAACCGCTGGTGCACGTGGATGCCGTCTGGCATCGACGCGCCCAGCATGGGCATGCGCACGAATGGCTGCGGGCGGCGCTGGTGCGTTCGGCGGCGGCCGCCTTCACACGCTCGTTGCGCGAGCAGACCGTGCCCGCGCTCTGACGGAGAAGAGAAAAGGAAGCGCTCAGCGAACGACGCGCAGCCAGGCGCTGGCGGCGACGCGCAATGCCTGCGCATCGTGGGCGTCATGGCCGGCTCGCACGTCGGCGCTTTCCATCAGCAGCGCGGCCGGGCTGTCGGGTGCCTTGTCGGCGGAGGAAGAGAAGAACTGGGCCACTTGGGCAAGAAGGTTGAACATGGTCTTGCGCGGCCTTTCCGCGCTGGATTGGAGTGATGACTGAAGATTAAGGGTTATCCCTTATCTTTCAACATCATCTTTATGTGCAATACACATAACCCCATCTGGCTGGCAATTCTGGTCTGGCCTCCCAACGCCGCAGCTGCGTGACCGTGCGCGGGCTAGACTTTCCGCATGAAGCTTCAATTGATGTCGGATCTGCACCTGGAAACGCAGCCGGATTTCGTGGCGCAGCCCGCACCGGGCGCCGACGTGCTGGTGCTGGCGGGCGACATCGGCTCCTACCAGCAGGGCTCGCGCCTTGCGGGCGATGACTTCGGCCTGTCGCGGTTCGCACCGCGGGGCGGTCCATGGAAGCACGTGCTCTTCGTGCCTGGCAACCATGAATACGACATGCTGCCGTTCGAGGAAACCCACGCGCGGCTGCGCGCGCAGTGCGAACAGCTCGGCATCACCTGGCTGGA
>CAIQMJ010000966.1 GCA_903872875.1 uncultured Variovorax sp. | reverse complement strand
GCCCCAACAGAACAAGAAAAACATAAGAAAAAGCTAGCAACGGGAGTTCGTCCCAGCAGAGCGAACTTCATCAACCGGGGAGATCAAACCGAATGGGCCGGCATCGCCTTCGGCAACGCGGCGCAGTTCTCGGGCCACGGGCCTTACGACACCAACCGCTCGGAGATCCTCGATCCAGTCCTCTTGCGGGCAGGTGCGATTCGATCGCCACGTCTCGATCGACAAGTCCGACTTCAAGGGTCACCAGACCAGCAGCACAACCCGGTCGGTCCGTTCCTGCAACTGTGCCGAGCGCTGCTGATCGTGAACATCCTGTGCCAGCCGCCGCAACGGCGTCGTGAAGTCGTGTTGCGTTGCGGCGAGCGTGATCAAGCCGACAGGATGCCGCAGGCGCTCGATGGTTGCCATGCCGATCCACAACGGGCGCGGCGGCCCTGTCCCGTCGTTGTCGACGACATAGGGCGACGGCCATAGACGCAGCACGATGCGTTCGTCGGCATTGAGCACTTTCATGAATGTCATCCCTTGCGCTTCACCGTTGTCGAGCTTCGGCAACACGGCGAGCTGTTCCATCGGCGTGTTCGGCAACAGCCACAGGAGCGCCGTCTTCGCGGCCCAAGGCGGGGGAACATGCCATCCCGCCCGATTCAGAATGCCCGCGATCTCTTCCGCCGGGCCCGTCCATTGAACCGAGAGTGGCTCTTCGGCGTCTCCCCCGAGGTCCGTGCGGGTGGGGGCCAGCTCACGCCATCCGCCCGCTCGCCAGTCGGCGGCAGATACCGTGTCGCTTCGTGGGCGGTATGCGTACTGCGCCAGATCGGCGCGGTGGTATTCGCTGACAACCCAACCACCGACGAGCGCCACGGTCATCCCGACGACCATCGACAGCGGCAAGGCCGACACCTTCTCACGTCGCACATGGTTGAGATGGGCGATACCCAACAACGCGACCCAGGCGAGACCCAGACTCAAGCTGGCAAGCACGTCCGAGAACCAGTGAGCGCCAAGGTACAACCGTGAGAGCGCGATCGGCGCAATTACCATCACAGCCGCCAGCGTGATGGCGATCTTTGCGCCGGTCGGTTTGGAACGCGCCAGCAAGAAGGCGAGGAAGCCGTAGACCACGATGTTCATCGCGGCATGGCCGCTCGGAAATGAAAAGCGCTCGATGCCGCTGTAGATCTCGGTCGGTCGGGCGCGGCCGAGTGTGAATTTCAGCGTCCAGACGAGCAACTGGGCAAAACCGGCGGCTGCCAGCCAATACCCCAATGTGTGCCAGAAGCGCTTCACTGCGAGCCACAACGAAACAGCGGCGGTGACGGAAATCACGACGGGGGCACTGCCCAATTCGGTGATGGCCACCATGACGCTGTCGCCCCAGGCCGTACGAAGCGCCTGCAGCATCGCGTACACGCTGCGGTCGACTTGCACGAGGGGGTCGTTGGACAGCACGTCCTCGAGTACGCCAAAGAAAAGCCAGGCACTGCCGATCAGCAACAACGCGGTGACCAGCAGCACCTTGGACTCGGCTCGGGCGGGATCCAACAGGGACAGCACGAAGCGCGCGGGCAGGTTCGATCTTGTCCTGGCCCAGGCCACCACGCGATCCCGCCAGCCTTCGATGCGCGGCCGCGCCTGGCGATACAGGAAGGCGACGAACCAGACGACGAGCCACAGGGCGCCCGCGATGACGACCAGCAGGACGGCGAGCCGCGAGCTCACTGCCCCAGCCAGTTGAAGCGAGGCACCAAATAGGAAACCGGGAGCAAGTTGAGCCGCCGCCCACGCCAACGCCGACAGGACGTTGAACACGTAGAACTGCGAAGCCGGCAGGCCCGACATGCCGGCGATGATGGGCACGATGGCTCGCAGCGGGCCGAGAAAGCGTGCGAGAAAAACGCTCTTGCCGCCATTCTTCGCAAAGTACGCCTGCCCTCGATCGAAAAGGGCGGGATAGGCCTTCATCGGCCACAGCACGCGAATCCGATCGCGATGACGG
>CAIQMJ010000965.1 GCA_903872875.1 uncultured Variovorax sp. | reverse complement strand
TGGGAATGCAGGCGGAAGAAGATGAGGAGGCGGCAACCGCCGCTCAATGAGAAGAAGAGAAAGTCATGAGCAAGAAAAGCATCGAAGACTGCGTCAGGTCCAGTCTGGACAGCTATTTCAGAGACCTGCACGGCACCGAGCCTGACGGCATGTACGAGATGCTCGTGCGTGTCGTCGAGAAGCCGCTGCTCGACGTCGTGATGGCGCGGGCCGAAGGCAACCAGTCGAAGGCCGCGCAGTGGCTGGGACTGAACCGCAATACGCTGCGCAAGAAGCTGGTCGACCACAAGCTAATTAAGTAACCCCCAGGCTTGCTCGCTTCGCGTAGCCGCCAACCCCCTGCCGGGGGCAACACCCGAGGCCCGGCAAAGCCGGTTCCGCGGTGTTTCACGAACAAGACCGCAGCGGACGCACCGCATTAACCCAAGAAACTCCATGGCACTGACTGCACTGATTTCCGTCTCCGACAAGACCGGCATCCTCGAATTCGCCCAGGCGCTGAATGCGCTGGGCATCCGGCTGCTGTCCACCGGCGGCACCGCCAAGCTGCTGGCCGACGCCGGCCTGTCCGTCACCGAGGTGGCCGATCACACCGGCTTCCCGGAGATGCTCGACGGCCGCGTGAAGACGCTGCATCCGAAGATCCATGGCGGCCTGCTGGCACGCCGCGACCTGCCGGCCCACATGGCCGCGATCCAGGAACACGGCATCGACACCATCGACCTGCTCGTGGTGAACCTCTATCCTTTCGAGGCGACGGTCGCAAAGGCCGGCTGCACGCTGGAAGACGCGATCGAGAACATCGACATCGGCGGCCCGGCGATGGTGCGCAGCGCGGCCAAGAACTGGAAGGACGTGGGTGTGCTGACCGATGCGTCGCAATACCCGGCTGCGCTGGCCGAACTGCAGGCCCACGGCAAGCTCAGCGACAAGACCAGGTTCGGCTTTTCGGTGGCCGCGTTCAATCGCATCGCCGACTACGACGGCGCGATCAGCGACTACCTGTCGGCGATCGACTTCGACGCCAGCATCGGCCAGCCCGCGCCGACGCGCACGCTGTTCCCGGCGCAGAGCAACGGCCGCTTCGTGAAGCTGCAGGATTTGCGCTACGGAGAGAACCCGCACCAGCAGGCCGCGTTCTACCGCGACCTGCACCCTGCACCGGGCTCGCTGGTTACGGCCAGGCAGTTGCAGGGCAAGGAGCTCAGCTACAACAACATCGCCGATGCCGACGCCGCCTGGGAGTGCGTCAAGAGCTTCGACGTGCCGGCCTGCGTGATCGTGAAGCATGCCAACCCGTGCGGCGTTGCCGTCGGTGCCGATGCGCTCGAGGCCTACGGCAAGGCCTTCAAGACCGACCCGACCTCGGCCTTCGGCGGCATCATCGCCTTCAACCGGCCGGTCGACCTGGCGGCTGCGCAGGCCATCAACAAGCAGTTCGTCGAGGTGCTGATGGCGCCCGGCTACACGCCCGAGGCGCTGGAGGTGTTCCAGGCCACCAAGGCCAAGCTCAACGTGCGGATCCTCGAGATCGCGCTGCCGGCCGGTGGCGCCACCGACTGGGACAACGGCCGCAACATGATGGACATCAAGCGCATCGGCTCGGGCCTGCTGATGCAGACCGCCGACAACCACGAACTGGCCGAGAGCGATCTCAAGGTCGTGAGCAAGAAGCAGCCGACACCTGCGCAACTGCAGGACCTGCTGTTCGCCTGGAAGGTCGCGAAGTACGTCAAGAGCAATGCCATCGTGTTCTGCGCGGGCGGCATGACGATGGGCGTCGGCGCCGGCCAGATGAGCCGGCTCGACTCGGCGCGCATCGCCAGCATCAAGGCCGAGCATGCGGGCCTGTCGTTGTCGGGCACGGCGGTGGCGAGCGATGCGTTCTTCCCGTTTCGCGATGGCCTGGACGTGGTGGTGAAAGCCGGTGCGACCTCGGTGATCCAGCCGGGCGGCTCGATGCGCGACCAGGAAGTGATCGACGCGGCCGACGAGCACGGCGTGGTGATGGTCCTGTCAGGTGTCCGCCACTTCAGGCACTGAATTCCTGCTGCTCCGGGCGGGGCTCAGTCTCCGAAGCGGTATTTCAGCTGGAGCGTGATCGCGCCGTAAAGGCGGTCCTTGACCGTCGGGATCAGCGCCACGTTCAGGCCCCAGTGCCTGCCTTCGATCGCCGCGGTCGGGATCAAGGTGGGAAACCAGTTTCCGTTCCGGTAGTTCGGGTAGCCGTCGAAGCCGCCGACCACCGCGCCGAACTTCACGCCGAGGAACTCGAACGGCATCACGTACAGCCCGAGGTAGCGCGAGCGCTCCCGGTCGCTGTTGTGGAACATGCCTGCCGTCAGCGAATAGGTCTCGTTGATCGGCCATTCGATGCCGATGCCGGGGTTCTTGTCCTCCAACCCCTTGTGGCGGTCGTAGTGGTACGAATAGAAGCCGGCGTTGAACCAGACCTTGCCGATGTCCAGATCCGGCTCGGCCAGCACCAGACCGGGCAGCGCGAGCAGGCCCAGACTGGACAGCAAGCCGCGTAGCGGTCGACGGGCGCCCGTTGTCGCGGACCTCACTCAGAGGGTCCTGAATATCTCTCGCGCGGCCTCGACCGTTGCCGCGATGTCCGCCTCGCTGTGTGCCGCGCTCACGAAGCCGGCCTCGTACAGCGCCGGTGCGATGTAGATGCCGCGTGCCAGCAGGCCATGGAACAGGGCGTTGAACTTCGCGTTGTCCGTCTTCATCACCGTCGCGTAGTTCTGCGGCAGCGCGTCCATCAGGAAGAAGCCGAACATGCCGCCTTCGCTGTCGGCGCTGAAGGGCACGCC
>CAIQMJ010000964.1 GCA_903872875.1 uncultured Variovorax sp. | reverse complement strand
GCGTGCTCGACGATGAAGAAGCGCCGCACGTTGCGCAGCACCATCAGGATGTGCTGGTCGACCGTGTAGACATGGAACAGGTCGTGCTGCATCTGCCCAACGATGCTGCGGAATACGCGCAGGTAGCGTCCGAGTACCGAGGTCTGGTTCATCAGCCGGAACGCGTGCGTGATGCCGCGTGGCTCCAGCAGGATGCGCATGAAGGTCACGTGGTTCACGCGGTCGTTGCGGAACTTCATGTCCATCACGGGCCGCGCGTTGTAGAGCGCGCGCAGCGTGCGAGCCGACAGGCCCTGCACGCCGATGGTCTTCTGGTAGAGCAGGAAGGTCTCGAGGATCGCGCGCGGATCGCGCAGGTAGAGATCGTCGCTCGCGACCTCGATCAGCCCAGCCTTCTCGAAGAAGCGCTCGTTGATGCGGGTCGGCTCCTCGGCGCGGGGTTGCAGTCGCTCGGCGATGTTCAGCAGCAGGATCTGGTTGAGCTGCGTGACCGCCTTGGCGGCCCAGTAGTAGCGCCGCATCAGCGCCTCGCTCGCCTTGCGCTGCGACTCGCCCACGTAGCCGAAGGTCGCCGCCACAGCGGTCTGCAGGTCGAACACCAGCCGGTCTTCGCGCCGCTGCGCGACGATGTGCAGGCGTGCGCGGATCTGGCTGAGCAGCGCCTCGTTGTGCTTGATCTGCCGGACCTCGAAGGGTGTGGCCAGGCCGTTCTTCGCCAGGTCGTCCCAGCGCTTGCCGAAGCCTGCCGCCTTGGACATCCAGAGGATGGTCTGCAAGTCGCGCAGGCCGCCCGGCGATTCCTTGCAGTTGGGCTCGAGCGCGTAGGGCGTGTCGTCGAACTTCTGGTGGCGGTGCCGCATTTCCTGCGACTTGGCCGCGAAGAAGGCCTTCGGGTCGATCGCCGCAAAGAAGCGCGAGCAGAACGTCGTGTACAGCTTCCTGTCCCCGGCGATCAGCCGCGATTCGAGCAGCGAGGTCTGGACCGTGACGTCCTTCTCGGCCTCGACCAGGCATTCGTCCAGCGTGCGCACGCTGGAACCGATCTCCAGGCCGGCGTCCCAGCAGTTGCCGATGAAGGCCTCGAGCCGGGTCGGATCGATGCCTTCGGCATGGCCTTCGGGCAGCAGCAGCAGCACGTCGACGTCGGAATAGGGGAACAGTTCGCCGCGGCCGAAGCCGCCGACCGCGACCAGCGCGAACGTGTCGCCGAAACCGGCGTCGGCCCACAGCTTGGTCAACGCCTCGTCGGCCAGCGTCGCCAGTCGGCGCAGCGTCACGTGCACACTGCGCGCAGGCGCCTTGGCGCTGCGCAGCGCGTCGAAAAGTGCCAGCTTCCTGGCGCGATAGGCGTCGCGCAGCGCGCTCACTTCCGTCACGGCGGCGGCGCGGCTCAAGCCGTCACGAAGGCGGGCGGCGGCGGGCTGCCGGCGGACAGTGTCAGCACCTCGTAGCCGGTTTCGGTGACCAGCACCGAGTGCTCCCACTGCGCGGACAGCGAGTGGTCGCGCGTCACGATGGTCCAGCCGTCGTACTTGCCGCCCTTGGTGTCTTCCTTGATGTCGCGCTTGCCCAGGTTGATCATCGGTTCGATCGTGAAGATCATGCCGGGCTTGAGTTCTTCCATCGTGCCCGGGCGGCCGTAGTGCAGCACCTGCGGTTCTTCATGGAACTTGCGCCCGACGCCGTGGCCACAGAACTCGCGCACCACCGAATAGCCGTTGCCTTCGGCGAATTTCTGGATCGCGTGGCCGACGTCGCCCAGGTGCGCACCGGGACGGACCTGCAGGATGCCGTGCCACATTGCCTCGTAGGTGACGCTGCACAGGCGCTTGGCTGCGATCGACGCGTCGCCGACGATGAACATCCGGCTGTTGTCGCCGAACCAGCCATCCTTGATCACCGTGACGTCGATGTTCATGATGTCGCCCTTCTTCAGGGGCTTGTCGTTCGGAATGCCATGGCACACCACGTGGTTGACCGAGGTGCACAGCGACTTGGGGAAGGGGACGCTGCTGGCGCCCATGTAGCCTACCGTGGCCGATGTCGTGCCCTGCTTGGCCATGTACTCGGAGGCCAGCCGATCGATCTCGTTCGTGGTGACGCCGGGTTTGACGAAGGGCGTGAGGTAGTCCAGCACTTCGGACGACAGGCGCCCCGCGATGCGCATCGCGGCGATGCCTTCGGCGTTGTTGTAGGTAATGCTCATGGGGCCAAATTATCCCATCGAGGCCCGGTAAAATCCCGCGCTTGCCCGGATCGCCCCAGTCAGCGGCGCCCCCGGGTGGATTTTTCCGATTCACTTCTCCAGTTGGCCTGCCAGGCCCATCCGACCGTGACGCAGCCCTCGCACCTCAGCCCTCCCGCCGTGACCCTCTTCGAGGGGGGCGATGCCCTCAGCGGCTTCCGCGCCCGCCAGCTCCTGCCTCGCCTGCAGGTGATCGAGCCGCGCATCGAGGCCATTTCGGCGCGGTTCGTGCATCTGGTCGCTACCGACAGCGCGCCGACGGAGGCGGATCGCAGCCGCCTGGCTGCGCTGCTCACCTACGGTGAACCTTTCACGGCGCCGAAGTCGTCGACCACGCTGGTGGTCACGCCGCGCCTTGGCACCGTGTCGCCGTGGGCTTCGAAGGCCACCGACATCGCGCACAACTGCGGACTGGCGCTACGGCGCGTCGAGCGCGTCACCCAGTTCCACCTGCAGCTCAAGTCGCCGCTCATAGGGAAGACGCCGGTGCTGGAGGGCGACAAGCTCGCTGCCGTGGCTGCGCTGCTGCACGACCGCATGACCGAATCGGTGCTTCCCGGCATCGACGGCGCGGCCGCCCTGTTCGCCGAACTGCCTGCCCAGCCGATGGCACAGGTCGACGTGCTGGCCGGCGGCCGAGATGCGCTGGTCGCGGCCAACAGCACCTTCGGCCTCGCGCTGGCCGAGGACGAGATCGGCTACCTGG
>CAIQMJ010000963.1 GCA_903872875.1 uncultured Variovorax sp. | reverse complement strand
GCGGCTGATGCCCTCGCCGAACAGGATGTCGAACTCGGCCGTCTTGAACGGCGGGCTGACCTTGTTCTGCACGACCTTGACCTTGGTCTCGTGGCCGATCGCCTCGGCGCCCTTCTTGATGGTGCCGATGCGGCGGATGTCCAGGCGCACCGAGGCGTAGAACTTCAGCGCGTTGCCGCCGGTGGTGGTTTCGGGCGAGCCGAACATCACGCCGATCTTCATGCGGATCTGATTGATGAAGATGACCATGCAGTTGGTCTTCTTGATCGTGGCGGTCAGCTTGCGCAGCGCCTGGCTCATCAGGCGGGCCTGCAGGCCGGGCAGCGAGTCGCCCATCTCGCCTTCGATTTCGGCCTTGGGCGTGAGCGCGGCGACCGAGTCGACCACGATCAGGTCGACTGCGCCGGAACGCACCAGCGAATCGACGATTTCGAGCGCCTGTTCGCCGGTGTCGGGCTGGCTGATCAGCAGGTCGGACAGGTTGACGCCGAGCTTCTGTGCGTACTGCACGTCGAGCGCGTGTTCGGCATCGACGAAGGCGCAGGTGCCGGCCTGGCGCTGCATCTCGGCGATGACCTGCAGCGTGAGGGTCGTCTTGCCCGACGATTCGGGGCCGTAGATCTCGATCACCCGGCCGCGCGGCAGGCCACCGACGCCCAGTGCGATGTCCAGGCCGAGCGAACCGGTCGACACCACCTGGATGTCCTCCAGCGCTTCACCTTCTCCCAGACGCATGATCGTGCCCTTGCCGAACTGCTTTTCGATCTGGGCCAGCGCAGCCTGCAGGGCCTTGGCCTTTTCGCTGCCGGCGACCGAGATGCTGGTGCCCTTGACGAGTGCGTCCATGAGAAAACTCCTTGAAAATCAATGGGTTGTTGTGACTTCATCCTGCTGCGCATAAGTACAGGCTGGATGCTTGAACAGTAGTGTAGCGATGGGTACTTTGAAGTAAACCCATTATTTAGTCAGTTTAATTTACCATTTACGGATGACAGATCCATCCTCCCAGACCGACTCCGACGACTGGCGCCAGACGCATCTGGGCCGGCTGCTCGGCCACGCGATGCGGCGCTTCGACGAGCGCGTGCTGGCGCTGATGGCGCACGACTCCGACGTGCCGCTCGCGCTGTCGAACCTGGCGGCGCGCGCGCAGATCAGCGCGGCGCACATCCACATCACGCGTCACCTGGCGCGTGGCGGCTCGCGGCTGACCGAGCTGGCGGAACGCGCTGGCATGACCAAGCAGGCGATGGGTACGCTGGTCGACCAATGCGAGGCCTGGAACCTCGTCACGCGCGAGCCCGATCCGCTGGATGCGCGGGCGCGCCGCGTGCGCTTCACGGCCGACGGGCTGGCCTGGCTCGACGCCTTCCACCAAGCCGTGACGCAGGCGGAGGCCGAGTTCCGCGCGAGCGTCGGCAGCGAGGTCGCGACGGTGGTGATGCTCGGCCTGGAGGCCTACGCGAGCTGATTCAGGCGACCAGCGGCTCGACCAACCCGGCGATGCCCAGCAGGTAGCTGTCGTCGTACCAGCGGCCGGCCAGCTGCAGGCCGATCGGCAGGCCCAGCGCGCTGCGGCCGCAAGGCATCGACAGCGCCGGATGGCCGGTGAGGTTCATCGGGTACGTGTACGGATACCAGGCGCGGCGCACCGTGCCTGCCGGCTGGCCGGCGATCTCGATCTCGCCGCTCACGTCCATGCCGACCGGCAGCGGCGGTGCCGACACGGTCGGCGACACCAGCACGTCGAAGCGATCGAACAACGCCTGCAGTTCGGTGAAGCAACG
The DNA here is from genome assembly GCA_903872875.1 of uncultured Variovorax sp. GTDB lineage: Bacteria > Pseudomonadota > Gammaproteobacteria > Burkholderiales > Burkholderiaceae_C > Variovorax. The sequence continues at coordinate 1,584 of CAIQMJ010000963.1, read as the reverse complement.
GGTCTTGGCGAACGTCGCCTCGTGCAGCGCGACGGCGCCATGCGCGCGGCCCTTGCGCACCAGCTCGGCCAGCGTCGGGTCGAGCCGGTCGCCGAAGCGCTCCAGGTTGTCGCCGATGCGGGCCGCGAGCAAGGTCTGCAGCACCACGAGGAAGTGCTTCTCGAGCGAGACGAAGTCGATCTGCACCGTCTCGACGATCGCGCCTTCGCGCGCCATCGCGTCGACCGCGGCACGGGTGATCGCGGCCACCTCGGGGTCGACCGGGTTGCCTGCGGTCGGCAGCCACGCGACCTTGAGCCCGCGCAGTGACGGCGGCGCGGCACGCAGCGACATCGGCCCCGCGAGCCCGTACGGATCGCGCGGATGGAAGCCCTTGATGGCGTCGAACAGCAGCACCGTGTCGGCCACGTCGCGCGCCATCGGGCCTGTGAAGGAATTCGCCGAGAACAGGTCGGGCGCCTGCAGGTGCGGCACCACGCCCAACGTGGGCTTGAGCCCGACGATGCCGCAGCACGAAGCCGGTATGCGGATCGAGCCGCCGCCGTCCGTGCCCAGCGCGAGCGAACCCTGGCCGGCCGCCACCGCCACGGCCGCGCCGCAGCTCGACGCGCCCGGAATGAAGCGCGCATCGACCGGGTTCAGCGTGCGGCCGAAGATCGGTGCGGTCGGCACAGGCTTGTGGCCGAACTCTGGCGTCGTGGTCTTGCCGATCAGGATCGCACCGGCGGCCTTGGCCCGTGCCACCGCCACGGCGTCTTCCTTGGGCACGAAGTTCTCGTAGATCGCCGAGCCCATCGTCGTGCGTACGCCGGCCGTCGCGGTCAGGTCCTTCACCGAGTACGGCAGGCCGTGCAGCGGCGGCAGCTCGCCGCCAGCCATCACCTGCGCCTCGGCGATGCGTGCTGCATCGAGCGCCTGTTCGGCCGTCACGGTGATGAAGGCGTTGAGCTCGCGCCGCGCCTCGATGCGGTCCAGCGCGGACTGCACGGCCTCCACCGGAGAGACTTCCTTGCGGCGGATCAGCGCGGCCAGTTCGCGCGCGCTGTGGTTCATCAGGTCCATTGTTTTCTCCCGAAGTTCGCGAACTCGCAAAAGGTCAGAGCATCCAGCGGCCGCCGTCGATCAGCAGCGTCTGGCCGGTGATGAAACGGGCGTCGTCGCCCGCCAGGAAGTTGACGGCGGCCGCCACGTCTTCGGGCGAACCGATGAAGCCCGCGGGCGTGCCGGCCAGGATGCGCGCCAGGATCTCGGGCTTCAGTCGGTCGTGCGCACGCGTGCGGATCGCGCCGGGGCAGACCACGTTGACGGTCACACCGTGCGGCGCGAGCTCGCGCGCCAGCGAACGCGTGAAGCCGACCACGCCCATCTTGGCCGCCGCGTAGTCGGCCAACCCCGGATCGCCGGCAAAGGCGGCGTCGGTGCTCATGTTGACGATCCGTCCGAAGCCGCGATCGCGCATGCCCGGCGCGACTCGGCGCGAGGCGCGCATCGCCGTCAGCAGCGACACCTCGATCACGAAGCGCCAGGTCGCCTCCTCCGATTCGACGAAGGGCGACGAACGCTCGCGGGCGCTCTGGCCGACGT
>CAIQMJ010000962.1 GCA_903872875.1 uncultured Variovorax sp. | reverse complement strand
GACTGGGCCGCGACAGATGTCGGCCCGATCGACACATGGCCACACGCATTGAAGATCTCCGTGGACAACATGCTGTCTTCGGACTTCCCGGCCTGCATCTTCTGGGGCGCGGACTTCATGGCCATCTACAACGACGGCTACCGGAAGATGCTCGGCGACAAGCCGGAGGCGCTCGGCCAGCCGATGCGGACCACCTGGAGCGAAGTCTGGGACGAGCTGCGCCCGATCGCCGAAAAAGCCATGGGGGGCGAGTCGACCTTCATCGAGGACTTCCGGATTCAGATCGACCGCCATGGCTTCATGGAAGACGCGTTCTTCACGTTCTGCTACAGCCCGCTGTATGACGAACACGGCGATGTCCTCGGCATTCTCGACACGGTCGTGGAGACCACCGGCAAGGTGCTTGCCGACCACAAGCTGCAGACCGAGCGCAAGCGGCAGAACCATCTCCTTCAGCGGATGCCCGGATTTGTTGCCCTGCTTTCGGGACCCACGCATGCGTACACGTACGTCAACGACGCCTACGTGGACATATCGGGCCAGCGCGAATTTCTCGGGCGCACGGTCCGCGAGGTCTTCCCGGAGCTGGAGGGGCAAGGCATCTATGAACTCCTGGACGGCGTCTACGCCACCGGACAGGCGGTGCATGCAAGGGCGCTGCCGCTGAAGCTGCAGGGCGATGAAGGCATGCGTTACGTCGACCTGCTCTACGAACCGATCCGGGATGACGACGGTCAGATGCTTGGCATCTTCGTCGGCGGCTACGACATCACCGAACATGTCCGGGCGAAGGCGGACCTCGCCGCCAGCGAGGCTCGCCTGCAGGAACTGGCCGCGTCGCTGGAGCAACTGGTGGACGAGCGGACCCGCGCGCTGCAGGACTCCGAGGACTTCACGCGCCTGGCACTCGGTGCGACCGGCGGCGTGGGCGTGTGGTCGTACCTGGTGGCCGCCGACAAGTTCTACTGCGACGCGGCGATCTCCGAGCTGTACGGCCTCGATGCGAAGACGGCCGCCAACGGCATTTCACGGCCCGACTTTCTCGCCAACGTGCATCCGGAAGACATGCCTCGGCTGAAACAGACGATGTCCGGCGGCTTGCAGGCCGAAGGGCCGCTCGAACTCGAGTACCGCGTCTCCCATCCCGACGGCTCCGTTCGTACCGTGCTCTCGCGCGGCCACACCTACTTCGACGATGCGGGCTACGCCGTGCGGCGCACCGGCGTGGGCATCGACATGACGCGCCAGCGCCAGCTCGAGGAACAGCTCAGGCAGTCGCAGAAGATGGAAGCGCTGGGCCTGCTGACCGGCGGCATCGCGCACGACTTCAACAACATGCTCCAGGGCATCGTGATGCCGCTGCAGCTGATCCGCAAGCGGCTGGCCTCACGCAAGTACGAGGGGATGGAACGCTATATCGATGCCGGGCTCGATTCGGCCCGGCGTGCGGCCGCGATCACGCAGCGGTTGCTGGCCTTCTCGCGACGCCAGCCGCTCGTCAACCGCAGCATCTCGGTCACGGCGGCGCTTCGCGGCCTGGAGGAGATCCTGCGCAATGCCGTCGGCGAGAACGTGAAGCTGGTCATCGACGAAGCCCGGGAGGTGTGGGACGTGCTGACCGACCCCCATCAGTTCGACAGCGCGGTGCTCAATCTCACCATCAATGCGCGCGACGCCATGCCGGATGGCGGCACATTGACGATCGCGGTCACCAATGTGAGCCTGGCGGCACGGGACGCCGCGCGGATTCCGGGCCTGGCGGCAGGGGACTACGTGCGCATCGCGGTGCGGGACACCGGGGTGGGCATGTCGGCCGCCGTGATGGCGCAGGCCTTCGAGCCGTTCTTCACGACGAAGCCCATCGGGCAGGGCACCGGGCTCGGTCTTTCGATGATCTATGGCTATGCCCGCCAGTCGCAGGGCACCGTGGTCCTGGAAAGCGTGGAGGGCATCGGCACGGCCGTGAACCTCTACCTGCCGCGCGCGATGGCGCCGTTGGTGCCCCACAGCGTGGCGCCGCCCGACGCGCCGGTGGTGGGCGCGTCGCCGCGCAGGATCCTGGTGGTCGAAGACGACGAGGTCGTCCGGCACATGGCCGTCGAACTGCTGCGCGACCAGGGTTACGAGGTACTGGAAGCGAATGACGGCATCCAGGGCATGGCGCTGCTCGAGCATTCCGTGGGCATCGACCTGCTGCTCTCCGACGTCGGCCTGCCGGGCCCGAATGGAAGGCAGCTCGCGGATTTCGCCATGGCGCGCACGCCCGACATCCGCGTGATCCTGATGACGGGCTATGCGGCGCACGTCGCGACCGACGCGACGCTGGTGCTCGGCAATGTCGAGTTGATGGTCAAGCCGTTCGACGCCGATGCCTTGCTGCGCAAGGTCGGCGACATGCTCGGCGGCTAATGGGAGCGACCCGCGGCGCGGCGGCGGCGGCCGTGCCGCTCACTGCAGCTGCGCGACCGCGCGCGCGATCCGATCGCAGCCCTGTTCGAGGATGTCCAGCGTCGTCGCGATCGAGAGGCGGAAGTAGGGCGCCAGTCCGTAGGCCGTGCCCGCCACCACCGCGACGCCCTGGCTTTCCAGCAGGTACATCACGACGTCGCCATCGGTCGCGAGTGTCTTGCCATCCGGCGTGCGCTTGCCGAGCAGGCCGCCGCAGTGGATGTAGAGATAGAACGCGCCGTCGGGCGCCAGGCAGCTCAGGCCGGGAATCGCGTTGACGCGCGCCAGCGTGCGGTCGCGCCGCTGGCGGTAGACGGCCACGCTCTCGGCGACGAAGGACTGGTCGCCGTTCAGGGCGGCCGCCGCGGCGGCCTGGCGGATAGAGCAGCAGTTGCCGGTCGACTGCGACAGCATGGTGTCGAGCGCCTGGACCAGGTCGCGCGGACCGGCCACGTAGCCGATGCGCCAG
>CAIQMJ010000961.1 GCA_903872875.1 uncultured Variovorax sp. | reverse complement strand
CTGATGCTGCCGGCCATGCTGAAGCAGAAGAAGTACGTCCGCGCCACGCATTCGGCGGTGTTCTGCGAAGTGCGGGTGGACGAGGTGCTCGGCACCGTGCGCGTGACGCGCGTGGTCAGCGCGATCGGCGCAGGGCGGATCATCAACGCCAAGACCGCACGCAGCCAGATCACCGGCGCGGTGGTCTGGGGCATCGGCCAGGCGCTGCATGAAGAGACGCTGTCCGACCATCGCCTGGGCCGCTTCATGAACCACAACATGAGCGAATACCACGTCGCGGTCAACGCCGACATCCACGACATCGACGTGATCTTCGTGGACGAGGACGACCGTGTCGTCAGCAGGCTGGGCGCCAAGGGCGTGGGCGAGATCGGCATCGTCGGCGTGGCGGCCGCGGTGTGCAACGCGATCTTCCATGCCACCGGACGCCGGATCCGCAGCACGCCGATGACGCCGGACAAGGTGATGCTCGCCTGAAGAGCCGAGCGCGCACCAGAGCCGCCGGAAGTCCTCCGTGGTCGACGCGAGCAGGGCAAAGTGGACGGTCGGCGCGCTGCCCTCCTACAGAAGGACAGCGCCATGTCGCCCGTGATGCAATCGCTCGACGGTCCACCGTGGCAGCTACGTACTCATCTCTCGCATCCGCGCGGTGGTCAAACGTCTTTCCCAGGAATCGTTGTCATGCCTTATCCGCCTTCCGCTGCTGCCGTCCATCCACAGATCGATCTTGTCAGCGGCGATCTGGAAGCCCTTGCGACCCACATGCGCCATTGCGCGACGGCTCGGGGCCGATGGTTCGCGATGCGCAGCAACCTGCATGAATTCCGTGCAATGGCCGCCGGGCGCATCGTCACGATCGCCTGCCTCGCGCTGGCCGTGGGCGCCGGTGTGTTCGCCGTCGCCTGACGGTGGATCCCGCTCTCCTTGCAGAGCGCCTTCCGGCGCTCAGTGAATACGCACGCCAGCTCCTGTCCGCGCCGCACGAGCCGGTCGAAGCCCCGATCCGTGCCGATCTGTTCGGCATTCAGCGCTTCGAGGAACATGGACGCAGCCTTGCCCGTGCGCAGGTCGTGCAGGAACGTGGCGCCGACCATCGTACGGCGCCGTTCTTTCCTCGCGTCGAAACCAATCTTGCGTCCCTGCGCGACGCGTTCGACTATGTCGCGCTGATCTCGCAAAGCGGACGCTATGTGTCGCCCGCGGCGGAATGGCTGCTCGACAATTTCCATCTGGTCGAAGCCCAGCTCCAGCAGATTCGCGAAGGCGTTCCGCGCAGCTACTACGCGCGCCTGCCCAAACTGGCCGTCGCGCCGCTCGCCGGCCTGCCCCGCGTGTACGGCATCGCCTGGGCCTACGTGGCGCATACCGACAGCGTGCTGAACAAGGACCTGCTGACGGCATTCCTCGACGCCTACCAGGAAGTCGATGAACTGACGCTCGGCGAACTCTGGGCACTGCCGACGACGCTGCGGGTCGTCCTGCTGGAAAACCTGCGGCGCGTGGCTGAAACCATCGCCCAGAACAAGGTGGCGCGCGAGATCGCGCACGCGGTCTGGGACGCGGCCGATGCACTCGGTGTCGAGGAACTCGATCAGCTCCACCAGACGCTGGTGCAGCGCGGGCTCGACAGCAGCTACCGCATGCAGCTCTGGCAGCGGCTGCCCGTCGAGCGCGGGCCGCATTCGCCCGCACTCGTGCAATGGACCGAGACGTGGTGCCCCGACGGCCCGGCGCTGATCGAAGATGCCCAGGCCACGCAGGCGCGCGCCAACCTCACGGTCGGCAACATCATCACCACGCTGCGCCTCATCGGGCAGGTCGAGTGGCCAGCCTGGATCGAGCCGGTGAGCCGGTCGCTGCGCGTGCTGAGCGCGCTGCCCAGCTATGCGCTGGAGAGCGAACTCACGCGCCAGCACATCACGCACGCCATGGAGCAGGTGGCGCGGTCGAGCCGGCGGTCCGAGCGCGCTGTCGCCGAAGCGGTGTTCGGGCTGGCGAGCCATGCGGCCGAGGGCGCCGAAGCGCCGGCGGTACGCACCGCCGGCTACTACCTGTTCGGCGAAGGCCGACCGCAGCTCATCGTTGCATTGCATCCAGTGAGCGTGGGCGGCCCGGTGTTCGAGGATCCGCGCAACCGCGCCGCCGTGCGCAGCATCCGGTTGCCGGTCTATCTCGGCTGCATCCTCGGCGGGACGGCATTGCTGCTGGCCGCCGCGGTCCAGGGCTGGCACCGGCTCGGCCAGCCGCTCACCTGGCCGGTGATCGTCATGCTCGCATTGCTGGCATGGCCGCTGTCGGAAGCCATGATCTCGCTGGTCCACCGGATCCTCGCCGAGTCGGCGCGCGTGCACGCCCTGCCGCGGCTGGATTTCGCGCAGGGCATTCCCGCGGAAAGCCGTGTGCTGGTGGTGATACCAACGCTGCTGAGCTCGGCGGGCGGCACTGCGCAACTCGTGCGCCAGCTCGAATTGCACTGGCTGGCCAACCGCGAGG
>CAIQMJ010000960.1 GCA_903872875.1 uncultured Variovorax sp. | reverse complement strand
CCGTGGTGCGCCATCGGCCTCACGTCGCTGGAGGCGGCGCTGCAGCGCGTGGCGCCGGACGTCAGCGCCGAGCTGCATTTCCAGCCCTTCGAGCTCAATCCGCAGATGGCGCCGGAAGGCGAGGACACGGTCGAGCACCTGACCCGCAAGTACGGTATTTCCGAAGAGCAGGCCAGCGCCAACGGCGAGGCGATCCGGGCGCGCGGCGCGGCGGTCGGCTTCGAGTTCGGGCTGGCCAAGCGCAAGCGCATCTGGAATACCTTCGATGCGCACCGCCTGCTGCATTGGGCCGAGCTGGAAGGCGAGGCGGTCCAGACGGCACTGAAGAAGCGCCTGCTCAAGGCCTACTTCACCGATGGCGACAACCCGTCGGACGTCGAACTGCTGGTGCGTGCGGCGGCCGATGCCGGGCTCGATCCGGTGCGCGCCCGCGAGATCCTTGCGAGCGACGAATACGCGTCGGAGACGCGCGACCGTGAGCGCATGTACACCGATGCCGGCATCCATTCCGTGCCGGCCATCATCATCAACGACCGGCACCTGATATCCGGCGGCCAGCCCGTCGAGGTGTTCGAGCGCGCGCTGCGGCAGATTGCCGGTGCAGCGCCTCGGGACATCGCCCAGGCCTGACGCATTTCGCACAGCCGTGCGGTGGCGAGATGTCACTGCGGTTTTCATTCGCTTACGACTCGCTTGTAAAGCGAGTCAACCCGGCGCATGGTAGCCAGGTTGAGCAGGTCGGCGCGCTATCTGCGTCGCCCTGTCACCCCTGCAAAGGAGAGTCGATGAAATCATCGCGAAATGCGGTTCTCGCGCGCAGTGGCGCAAGGCTGCGGCGTGCGGCGTCCGTGTGTGGTGCGCTGATGCTCGGCGCCTGCGCGGTGACACCGGGTTTCGGTCCGCTGACCGCACCGAGGGTTTCTGCACCCGACGAGATGTCGCAGCGCCAGTGGCTCGATCGGGTGAGCTGGGGGGGCGATGCGCGCGGCGCGGTGCAACTGTCGAAGCAGGGGCTGCCGGCCTGGCTCGGCGGGCAACTCCACCCGCGTGCATCCGCGCTTCCCGAGGCCGCGCAGGGGCAGATCGATGCAATGGTCATTTCGCGCACACCGGTCGACGAACTCTCGCGCTCGCTCGATGCCGAGCGCAAGGCGGCCGATGCGCAACCCGATGAAGACAGCAGGAAGGCCGCCCGGCAGGTCTATCAGCAGCGGCTGAATCAGCTCGCGCGCGAGTCGCAGAAGCGCTTCGTGCTGCGCGCGCTGTATTCGCCGGACCAGTTGCAATCGCAGATGACCTGGTTCTGGATGAATCACTTCAATGTCGACACGCGCAAGGACACCATCCGCGCGTTGGTGGGCGACTACGAAGAAAGCGCCATCCGACCGCATGCGCTCGGCCGCTTTCGCGACCTGCTCGGCGCCACGGTGCGCCATCCGGCCATGCTGCGCTATCTCGACAACGCGCAGAACGCGGCCAACCGCATCAACGAGAACTACGCGCGAGAACTCATGGAGCTGCAAACGCTGGGCGTGAGCGGCGGCTATTCGCAGGCCGATGTGCAGGAACTCGCGCGCGTCCTGACCGGCGTCGGCGTCACGCTGCGTGATCCAGCCGAGCCGCCGCCAAAGCTCCGTCCGGCCCTGCAGGGCGACTACGTCCGGCAGGGCCTGTTCGAGTTCAACCCGAACCGCCACGATTACGGGCCCAAGACGCTGCTCGGTCAGCCGATGACCCAGCATGGCTTGGCCGAGGTCGACGAGGCGCTCGGCCGCCTGGCGCGGGCGCCCGCGACCGCGCACTTCATATCGAACAAGCTCGCGGTCTATTTCGTGTCCGACGCGCCACCGCCGGAGCTGGTCGATCGCATGGCCGCGACCTTCCAGCGAAGCGACGGTGACATCGCCGCGGTCCTGACGACGATGTTCGAGTCGCCCGAATTCACGGCATCGCTCGGACAGAAGTTCCGCGACCCGGTGCATTACGTGATCGGCAGCGTGCGGCTGGCTTATGACGGCCGGGTGGCGCTCAATGTGGATCCGATGCTTGGCTGGATCAGCCGGATGGGCGAGGGGCTCTATAACCATCAGACGCCCGATGGCTACCCGCTGACGCGTGCGGCGTGGTCCAGTGCAGGCCAGATGACCACGCGCTTCGAGATCGCCCGCGCGATCGGCGCCAACGGGGCGGTGCTGTTCCGCACCGACAACGCGCCGCTGGAGAAGCCGCGGTTCCCCGCATTGGCGGACTCGAGCGCGGTGAAGATGGCGCTGCCTGCGCTGAGCGCCGGCACGCGCGAAGCGCTCGCCCAGGCGAAGACGCCGCAGGACTGGAACACCTTCCTGCTCGCCTCGCCCGAATTCATGCACCGCTGAGCCGAACGTGGACCCGGTTCGGCCTCGAAGCCTCAACACCCAAGGACATCGCCATGCAACGCCGTGACCTGCTCAAACTCCTGGCTGCCGCGCCCCTTGCCGGTGCGGCGGGCCGGCTCATCGCCGCACCGGCGGCCGACGGCGCCAAGCTGCTCGTCGTCTTCCTGCGCGGCGCCTACGACAGCGCCAACCTGCTCGTGCCGATCGGCGGCGAGGCGAGGGCGTTCTACGAGGCCTCGCGCCCGACCATCGCCGTGCCCCTGCCCGGGCAGCCCAACGGCGCCATCGCGCTCGACAACCAATGGGGCCTGCACCCGGCGCTGGCCAGCACGGTCATGCCGCTGTTCGAGAAGCAGCAGGCGTCGTTCATCCCCTTCGCCGGCACCGAAGACCTCACGCGCAGCCACTTCGAGACCCAGGACTCGATCGAACTCGGCCAGGCGCTCGACCGCAGCCGCGACTACCGCTCGGGCTTCCTGAACCGGCTGGCCGGCGTGCTCGGCGGCGGCCCGCTCACGGAGGTCTCGCCGATCGCCTTCACCGATCAGCTGCCGCTGTCGATGCGCGGCGACGCGAAGGCCGCCAACATGGCGCTGGCCAGCCTGGGGCGACCGGGCATCGATGAGCGGCAGGCGCAGATCATCGAATCGATGTACCGCAACACGCCGCTGGCAGCGGAGGTGAGCGAAGGCTTCAAGGTGCGCAACGACGTGATGGCCGCGGTCAAGGCGGAGATGGACAACGCCAGCCGCAACGCGATGAGCGCCAAGGGCTTCGAGCTGGTCGCGCGCCGCATGGGCAACCTGATGCGCGAGCGCTTCGACCTGGGCTTCGTCGACATCGGCGGCTGGGACACGCACGTGGGGCAGGGCGGAGGCGGCACCGGCTACCTGGCGGGGCGCCTGGAGGAACTGGGCCGTGGGGTGGCCGGCTTCGCCCAGGAGATGGGAGACAGCGCCTGGCGCGACACGGTGGTGGTGGTCATCAGCGAGTTCGGTCGGACCTTCCGGGAGAACGGCAACAAGGGCACGGACCACGGGCACGGCACGGTGTACTGGGTGCTGGGCGGGGGACTGTCGGCGAAGGCGGGCGGACGGGTGGTCGGCGAGCAGGCGCAGGTGTCGAAGGCGGGGCTGTTCCAGGACCGGGACTATCCGGTGCTCAACGAATACCGGGCGGTGTTCGGCGGGCTGTTCGCGCGGATGTACGGACTGACGCCCGTGCAGCTCGATCGTGTCTTCGCGGGCGTGACGCCGCGCGACCTGGCGCTGATCTGACGCAGTTGACTGGCTGAGTCGAGTCTGCCTTCGCCCGGGCAAGGCCGACGCGCGCGGGCTACCAGCCTTCCGGCAGGTCGCCGTTGTCGCGGTCGCCGCTGTCGGCGGACGGCCGGCGGTCTCCGGAGGGAGCGAATGCGAAGAGCATCGCAAGCAGCGCGGTGATCACCACGGGAATCCAGTTGTCCCTCGCCTGCCACGCCATGGCGGACGTGAGTCCGGCCACGGCCAGCCAGCGCAGGGTGAAGTCGCGCACGCCACCGCGTTCGAGAGTGCGCCGCATGCCGGCCAGCGCGAAGAAAAGCACGAGCGCACCAACGGCTGTCGCCGCAACGCCCGTGACGCCATGAATCAACGTCTCGCTGCCGAAGAAGTGCGTCACTGCGAATGCCGCTGCCAGCACCACCAGACCGCCCGAGCAAAGTCGCATCGTGCGCCAGCGGTAGACCGGGTAACCCAGCAGAACGACCATGAGGCCGAATCCGGCCATGTCGTACATCGTCAGCCCGCCGCTCCTGTGGCTGTCGCTGGTGTCGATCGAATTCCTGGCGAACACCAGCGGCGTGGCAGCGACTTCGGGCCTTTCAAGCAGAGGGCCGCCCAACTGAACGGCCAATGCGTCGATGGCCTTGTCGATACCGCCGAAGTAGTCTTCGTCGCTGAACGGGGTCTTCGCCTGCTCGTCGGCGATCCGTGCGGCGACGGCGTCGGGCATGCGGACATCGAGGCTGCGCCCTATGCCGATGTGCATGCGGTGCTGCGCGACGGATACCAGGAGCAGCAGGTTGTCGCCCCGGCCTTCCGTGTTCGAGACCCAATGGTCGAATACGACGGATGCATAGCGCTCGATGGACTGGCTGCCCGTCCCGGGAACGATCAGCACGGCCGGATATATGCCGCGCTGCATCTGCAGGTCTGCAAGCTTGTATCGAATGCGTGCGATTTCTGCGGGATTGAGTACGTTCGCCATATCGGCGACCGGCCCTTGCCATGCGGGCACCGCAATCTTTGCCAGCTCCTTTGCCAACTCTGCTGTTCGCACTTGACCCATCGCAGTCGCGACGAGCGCCAGCATCCCCCAAGCGAACAGCACGATGCGCAGGATGCGCAAGGAACCGATCGATGCCGTACGTGGAATTGCAAAGAATTGCATGGAGATCATCCTAGCCAGCCTTTGCAAGTCCGCACGTCAGTAAAAGCCTCAGTGCTCTCGCTTTTCTTTGATGCGCCGCAAGCAATTGAAACTCTTCGTGAGGCGATCAGGTGCAGCCGCACGGACGCGCTGCGCGCGGAGCACAGCGGCTCCTTCAAAGAGGCAGGGAGCACGTCGCGTCACATCGCCGCTGCGACTCCGCAGGGTCAGGTGCCGGTCACTTGGCTCGCGCACAATGCGCCGCAAACATTCCAGCCACCGAGTCCACCATGTCCGAACCTCGCTACCTCCCGCGCCAGGCCGTCGCGTCCGGCGGCAATCGCTGGGACTGGGCGCTGCTGCCGCTGGTGCTGGCCGTGCTCTTCGCGCTGGCCTACGGCGGCTCACAGATGGCGCGGCCCTATCAGCTCGGCGAGACGCTGCCGATCAGCCTCGATCCATGGATGCTTCCGTACTACTTGCTGCGGACCACGCTGCGCATGTTCCTGGCGCTCGGGGCATCGTTGCTGTTCGCTTGCGTGTTCGCGGCACTTGCCGCCAAGTACCGTGCGGCCGAGCGGGTGCTGGTGCCGATGCTCGACATCCTGCAGT
>CAIQMJ010000959.1 GCA_903872875.1 uncultured Variovorax sp. | reverse complement strand
GGCGTGGCGGTGTACGAGCAGACGCCCGACGCCGAAACGCTGCTGCTCAACAACAACGGCCCGACCGCCGCCACCGAGGAAGAAGCCGAGGAAGAAGCCGAAGCCGCCCTATCCACGGTGGACAGCGAATTCGGCCGAACGACCGACCCGGTGCGCATGTACATGCGTGAAATGGGAACGGTCGAACTGCTGACGCGCGAGGGCGAAATCGAGATTGCCAAGCGCATCGAAGGCGGCCTGATGGCCATGATGGAGGCGATCTCGGCCTCCCCTGCGACGATCGCCGAGATCCTGCGACTGGGCGAAGACATCCGCGAGGGCAAGGTCGTCATCACTACCATCGTGGACGGTTTTTCCAACCCGAACGAAGCCGACGATTACGTTGCCGAAGAAGATTTCGACGAATTCGACGCGGCCGATGACGACGACGGCAAGGGCGGCTCCAAGGCCTTGACAAAGAAGCTCGAAGAACTCAAGCGCGAAGCGCTCAGCCGCTTCGACCGGCTGCGCGAACTGTTCGAGAAGGTCCACAAGATCTACGACAAGGAAGGCTACGGCACGCCCAACTACCAGAAGGCGCAGCAAGCCCTGTCGGACGAGCTGATGACGATCCGCTTCACCGCAAAGACCATCGAAAAGCTGTGCGATCTGGTGCGCACGCAGGTCGACGACGTGCGCAAGAAGGAACGCGAACTGCGCCGCATCATCGTGGACAAGTGCGGCTTCCCGCAGGAAGACTTCATCCGCGACTTCGGCGGCTACGACAAGAACGGCAAGCGCGTCGAGTCGAACCTGTTGAACCTGAAATGGGTCGAGAAGCAGGCCGCAGCCGGCAAGCCGTGGAGCGCCGTGCTCGCACGCAACATTCCGCCGGTGCAGGAACTTCAGCAACGCCTGGCCGACATCCAGTCGCGCGTGGTGGTGCCGCTGACGCAGCTCAAGGACATCAACAAGCGCATGAACGACGGCGAGTCGTCGTCGCGCGATGCCAAGAAGGAAATGATCGAAGCCAACCTGCGCCTCGTGATCTCCATCGCCAAGAAGTACACCAACCGCGGCCTGCAGTTCCTGGACCTGATCCAGGAAGGCAACATCGGCCTGATGAAGGCGGTCGACAAGTTCGAATACCGTCGCGGCTACAAGTTCTCGACCTATGCGACGTGGTGGATCCGCCAGGCGATCACCCGCTCGATCGCCGACCAGGCCCGCACCATCCGCATCCCGGTGCACATGATCGAGACGATCAACAAGATGAACCGCATCTCGCGCCAGCATCTGCAGGAATTCGGCTTCGAACCCGATGCCTCCATCCTGGCCGAGAAGATGGAGATCCCGGAAGACAAGATCCGCAAGATCATGAAGATCGCCAAGGAGCCGATCTCCATGGAAACGCCGATCGGCGACGATGACGATTCGCACCTGGGCGACTTCATCGAGGACAGCAGCAACACGGCCCCGATCGAGGCCGCGATGCAGGCTGGCCTGCGCGACGTGGTCAAGGACATCCTCGACTCGCTCACGCCGCGCGAAGCCAAGGTGCTGCGCATGCGCTTCGGCATCGAGATGTCGACCGACCATACGCTGGAAGAAGTCGGCAAGCAGTTCGACGTGACGCGCGAGCGCATCCGCCAGATCGAAGCGAAGGCGCTGCGCAAGCTCAAGCATCCGTCGCGCTCGGACAAGCTGCGAAGCTTCATCGATACGCTCTGATCCCGGAAGGGTTCCGAGCCCGAAGCGCCCGTCGCGCCCGTCCTGCGGGTGCCGGGCGCTTTTTTCTTGATCGCACAAAGAAGAGAGACACGCATGAATCCGGACGCCGCCAAACTCTGGCAAGCCCCACGATGGGCGCTGGCCATCCTGCTCGCGGTGCTCGGCATGGTCGGGCCGTTTTCCATCGACACCTACATCCCGGCGTTCTCCGGCATTGCACACTCCATCGGCGCCACGCCGGTCGAGATGCAGCAGACGCTGTCGGCCTACCTGTTCGGCTTCGCATTCATGAACCTGTTCCACGGCGCGCTGTCGGACAGCTTCGGTCGCCGGCCGGTGGTGCTCGCCGGAATGGCACTGTTCACGCTGGCATCGCTCGGCTGCGCGCTGTCGCAGAGCATCGGCCAGCTGGTTTTCTTCCGGGCGCTGCAGGGGCTGTCGACCGGCGCGGGCATCGTGGTGTCGCGGGCCGTCATCCGCGACATGTTCCCGCCGGCGGAGGCACAGAAGGTGATGAGCCAGGTCACCATCTATTTCGGCGTGGCGCCGGCCATCGCACCCATCGTCGGCGGCTTCCTGTTCGTGCACCTGGGGTGGCACGCGGTGTTCTGGTTCCTGGTGGCGGTCGGCGTCATCCTGTTCGTGGCCAACTGGAAGCTGCTGCCGGAAACGCTGCATCCAAGCCATCGCCAGCCCTTCGAGGTGAAGCACCTGATGCGCGGCTACTGGGACCTTTGCTCCGACCCGCGCTTCCTGCTGCTGGCGCTCGCGAGCGGCGTGCCCTTCAACGGCATGTTCCTCTACGTGCTCGCGGCGCCTGCCTTCCTGGGCGACCACCTGCAGCTCGCGCCTACGCAGTTCTTCTGGTTCTTCCTGATGACCATCGGCGGCATCATGGCAGGCGCATGGGTCAGCGGGCGCATGGCCGGCAAGGTCACGCCGAAACGCCAGATCCGCGACGGCTTCCTGATCATGTTGATCACGTCGCTGGTGAACGTGGTCGCCAACATGCTGTTCACGCCGCATCCGGCCTGGGCCTTGTGGCCATTGGGCGTATTTGCCTTCGGCTGGGCGCTGATGGTGCCGGTCGTCACACTGCTGGTGCTGGATCTGCACCCCGAACGGCGCGGCATGGCCTCGTCGCTGCAGGCGGTGATCGGTTCCACTGCCAATGGAATCGTCGCTGGCGTGGTGGCGCCGCTGGTGATGCATTCACCGCTGGCGCTGGCCGTCACCTCGATCCTGATGATGGCGATCGGCCTGGTGGCCTGGGTCTGGCTGCACCGGCGCTGGCCGGCGATCGGACGCCGCGTCGCCATCTAGCGCACGCCACCGGTCAGGACGAGGCCGCAGCGGTGTCTCTGGCGTCGTGGTAGCGGCGGTTGCCGCGGCTCAGCACATGGTCCTGCGGCAGCACGTCGCCTGGCTCGAAGTCCGGCAAACCGGCGATCCGCTGGTAGAGCGGTCCGAAGTCGATTCGCGCCAGGTCGAGCAGCTCTTCCAGGCTGTCGATCACGAAATAGCTTTCCTGGAAATCGTCGATGCGGTAGTTGGTCCGCATGACGCGCTCGAGGTCGAAACCGATGCGGTTGGGCGACGGGTCGTCCAGCGAAAACACGCTCTCCGTGCGCGACGACGCGATGCCCGCGCCGTAGATCCGCAACCCGTCCTTCTGCTGGATCAGGCCGAATTCGACCGTGTACCAATAGACCCGCGCCAGCTTGTTCAGCACGCCGAGCTTCTGCGCGCGCAAGCCGCCTTCGCCATAGGCCTGGATGTAGTCCGCGATGGCCGGATTCATCAGCATCGGCACATGGCCGAACACGTCGTGGAACACATCCGGCTCTTCGAGATAGTCGAGCTCGTGCGGCTTGCGGATGAAGTTGCCCGAGGGGAAGCGCCGATTGGCCAGATGCTCGAAGAAGACCTCGTCGGGCACCAACCCGGGCACGGCCACCACCTGCCAACCGGTGCGCTCCTTCAGAACTTCGCTGAGTTCGAGGAAATCGGGGATCCTGTCCGCGCCGATCGGCAGGTTCTTCATGCCCTCGACGAACTCGTCGCAGGCGCGGCCAGGCAACAGCTTCGTCTGCCGCTCGAACAGCGTCTTCCAGACGCCGTGCTCGGCCGCCGTGTAGTTCTTCCAGCCCTGGTCGATGGTCCAGTCCGGACGGTCCGGCCTCGCCGCATCGCCGGCTGCGAGCCCGTGCTTGGTCGCTTCGGCGGCCAGCATGTCAGGCCTCGGCGGTGTCCAGAACGCCGCGGCGGATCTGGTCGCGTTCGAGCGATTCGAACAGCGCCTTGAAGTTGCCCTCGCCGAAGCCTTCACGGTAGTCGCCGCGGCGCTCGATGAACTCGAAAAACACCGGCCCGAAGACCGGCGTGGAGAAGATCTGCAGCAGCAGGCGCGGATTGCCGCCCTCGGTGGTTCCGTCCATCAGGATGCCGCGAGCCTGCAGCTCGGGCACGTTCTGGCCGTGGCCCGGGAGGCGGCCTTCGAGCATCTCGTAGTAGATGTCGTTGGGCGCTGTGGCCGTCTGGACGCCGGCCAGGGACAGCTTGTCCACCGCGTCCTTCAGGTTGTCGCAGATCAGCGCGATGTGCTGGATGCCTTCGCCGTTGAACTGCATGAGGAATTCCTCGATCTGGCCGCCGCCCTTCTTGGACTCCTCGTTGAGCGGAATGCGGATCTTGCCGTCCGGCGCCGTCATCGCCTTGGAAGTCAGGCCGGTGTATTCGCCCTGGATGTCGAAATAGCGGATTTCGCGGAAGTTGAAGAGCTTCGCGTAGAACTCGGCCCAGAAGGTCATGCGGCCGCGGTACACGTTGTGCGTCAGGTGATCGATCAGCGTCAGTCCATGGCCGACCGGATGGCGGTCGACGCCGTCGATGAACTCGAAATCGATGTCGTAGATCGACTTGCCTTCCTCGAAGCGGTCGATCAGGTACAGCGGCGCGCCGCCGATGCCCTTGATGGCCGGCAGGCGGAGTTCCATCGGGCCGGTGGCGATCTCCATCGGCTGCGCGCCGAGTTCCAGCGCGCGGTTGTAGGCCTTGTGCGCGTCCTTCACGCGGAACGCCAGGCCGCACGCCGACGGGCCGTGCTCGGCGGCGAAGTACGCGGCGGGGCTCTTCGGCTCGCGGTTGACGATGAAGTTGATGCCGCCCTGGCGGTACAGCACGACGTCCTTCGAACGATGCTTCGCGACCAGCGTGAAGCCGAGCGTCTCGAACACGGGCTCCAGCACGCCGGCCTTCGGCGAGGCGAATTCCACGAACTCGAAGCCCATCAGGCCCATGGGGTTGTCGAACAGATCGGTCATTGCAGTCTCCAGATTCAAAACGGTGGGGTATGGCTCCATGCTAGGCATTCGGCGCACAGAATTCCTGCAACTTGTACGGCATGGCTGGCGGTCCGTGCAGGATTCCTGCAAGATCGTCGGCATGAACGCTCCAGCCGAACTCGATGCGATCGATCTGCGCGTGCTTCGCGCGCTCCAGGCCAACGGCCGCGCCACCTACGACGAGCTTGCAGCAGCCGTCAGCCTGTCGTCTTCCGCCACGCTCCGGCGGGTCAAGCGGCTGGAGGAATCCGGCGTGATCGCAGGCTATGTGGCGCTGCTGCGGGCCGATCGTGTCGGCCTGGCACTGACGGCCTACATCAACGTTCGGCTCGAGAAGCACACCGAGCGCCACAAGCGCAGCCCGATGGATGCGTTCCGTGCCTCGGTCCAGGGCTGGCCCGAAGTGGTCGAGTGCGCCTCCCTGACCGGCGACATGGATTACCTGCTGCGCGTCGTGGTCGCCGACATGAGCGACTACTCGCGCTTCGTGATGGACACGCTGCTCAAGCATCCGAGCGTGCAGGACTGCAAGACCAGCTTCGTGCTGGACCGCGTGAAGACGACGACGGCGCTGCCGATCTAGGTCCAGGTCGGGTTCTTACTCGACCACCACGTTCGCCTTCCTCACCAGTTCCGCATAGCGCGCGGCCTCGCTGCGGAAATAGGCAGCAGCCGCTTCCGGCGACGTCGGCTTGATGATGTTGCCCTGCTTGTCCATCGCGTCGCGCACCTCGGGACTGGTGTATGCCGCAACGACGGCGTCGTGCACGCGCTTCACGTCCGCGGCAGCCATCTTTGCCGGGCCGATCAGCGCGAACCAGCCTTCGATCGCATAGTTCGGCAGGCCTTGTTCGGCGATCGTGGGAAGGTCGGGCGCAGCCGGCGAACGCGCCGGCCCGCACAGCCCGATCGCACGCAGCGCGCCACTCTTCATGTAGGCCTGCACGGCCGGCAGCGCGACCACGCCGATCTCGACCTGGCCCGCGATCATGTCGGTCACCATCGGGCCGGTGCCCTTGTAGGGAATGTGGCGTGCCTTGACGCCGGCCTCGTCCATGAACATCTCTCCGGCCAGATGGATCACCGTGCCGTTGCCCGACGACGCGTAGTTATAGCCGTCGGGCCTGGCCTTCAGCAGCGCGACCAGCTCCGCCACATTCTTCGCCGGCACCTTCGGATTGACCAGAAGCACCAGCGGTGTCGCGCCGATGACGCTGATCGGCGTGATGTCGTTGATCGCATCGAACGGCATCTTCTTGAAGACCGACGGATTGATGACATGGTTGTTCGACACCAGGCCCAGCGTGAAGCCATCCGGTGCGGCCTTGACGATTGCGGACGCGCCGGTGATGCCGCCGGCGCCAGGCAGGTTCTCGATCACGATCGGCTGGCCGAAGGACTTGCCGAGCGCACCGGTGGCCGCGCGGGCGATCGCGTCGACGCC
>CAIQMJ010000958.1 GCA_903872875.1 uncultured Variovorax sp. | reverse complement strand
CGGGTTGGGGTTGCCGCGAAGTATGGGAAGCCGCCCCGCCCGCAGCTATCCGTAAACCGCAAGCCGCTGACAACGGCCTGTCCGATTTCGGCAGCGCACCGGCCGGCGGCGCCGTTGCCGATTCCGGATAGCGCGCTTGCGGATCGCGGCTAGTGCGCGCCGGTCCGCGTGCCGACACTGGTCCGATCGACTGAACCGCGACAGGAGACCCCCATGACGATCGACCACGAGGAGCTGGACCGCCTGGTCCGGCCCGACAGCGTGCACAAGCGCGTCTACACCGACCCGGCCATCTTCCAGCTGGAGATGGAACGCATCTACGGCCAGGCCTGGATCTACGTCGGCCACGAGAGCCAGGTGCCGGCCACCGGCGACTTCCACACCACCCGCATCGGCGACCAGGACGTGGTGCTGGTGCGCGCACAGGACGGCGCCGTCAAGGTGCTCTACAACCGCTGCCCGCACAAGGGCGCCAAGCTGGTGCCCGAGGGCGACGGCTGCGCCGGCAAGTTCTTCCGCTGCCCGTACCACGCCTGGACCTTCAAGCTCGACGGCACGCACCTGTCGGCACCGATGCGCAACGGCTTCGAGGGCACAGCCTACGACCCGGCCGACCCGCAGTTCTCGATGGCGCCGCTGGCCCGCGTCGACAGCTACCGCGGCTTCGTCTTCGCGAGCCAGAGTGCCGAAGGGCCGGGGCTGGTCGAGTTCCTCGGCGGTGTGGCGAGCTCGATCGACAACCTGTGCGACCGCTCGCCGACCGGGGAGGTCGAGGTGGCGGGCGGTGTGTTCCGCGTGATGCAGGAGTCGAACTGGAAGGTGTTCTACGAGAACCTGCACGACACCATGCATGCGCGCGTGACGCACGAGTCGTCGGTGCAGGCCGCGCGCGCCGAGGCCGAAGCCATCGGCGAAATGCCCTTCGAGCTGCTGATCCAGGACGGCAACGGCGAGCCCTATGCCTTCTGGGAAAAGCTGGAGCTGCGCGCCTACCACCGCGGCCACGGCTACATGGAAGGCATCTTCGACCCCGGCGCGGCCACGCGCGACCCGGTGTCGCGCGCGCACTTCGAATGCCTGAGCGAGGCCTATGGCGAAGACCGCGCCCGCGAGATCCTCGGCATGGCGCGGCACAACACCATCCTCTACGGCAGCGGCTCGCCGCACAACGTGTTCCAGCAGTTCCGCGTGATCCGGCCGATGACGGTCGACCGCACGATGGTCGAGATCCAGCTGTTCCGCTGCAAGGGCGCGCCCGACGCCGTGTTCGACCGCGCGCTGACCTACGCCAACCTGATCAACTCGCCGTCGTCGAACGTGATGCCCGACGACGTCGAGCTCTACCGCCGATGCCAGCAGGGCAACCAGACCCGCGGCGGCGAATGGGTGAGCCTGCACCGCTACGTCGGCACCGACCGCCTGCTGCCCGACGGCGCGGTGTCGACCAACGGCACCAGCGAGCTGCCGATGCGCAACCAGTTCGACGCCTGGCGCGAGTACATGCTGAACCCGCCCGCGACATCCGCTGCCCCGGCGACCGCAACCGCCTGCGAAGGAGGCTGCCATGCAGCTGCTTGACCGCACCTTCGACGTCTCGACCCAGGCGGTCGCACCGGCACCGGCGGACGCCGCGCTGCGCACGCGCGTCGAGGCCTTCCTGTGGCACGAGGCCCGGCTGCTCGACGAGCGCCGCTTCGACGACTGGCTCGCGCTGTGGACCGACGACGGCCGCTACTGGATGCCGCGCCACCACGGCCAGCGCGATCCGTTCACGCAGATCTCTTTGTTCTGGGAAGACCGCATGCTGCGCGAGACCCGCGTGCGCCGGCTGCTGCATCCGCGCAACTGGTCGCAGCAGCCGCCGACGCGCAGCAACCGGCTGGTCGGCAACGTGCACATCGACGGGCTCGACGCCGATGGCCATCTGATCGTCTGTTCGAACCTGCATTACGCCGAGTACCGGCTGGAGCCGCGCCAGCTCGCGGGGCAGGTGTTCCACAAGCTCGCGGTCGGCGACGACGGCGGCTTCAGGCTGCAGCTCAAGCGCGTGAACCTCATCAACTGCGACAGCGTGTTCGGCAACCTGGAGGTCTTCGTGTGAACGCGCGGCCCGACCCGCACACCGCGCCGCCGACGGTGCTGGCGCTGCACTACCAGAACGAGACGCTGCACCCCGACGGCCGCATCCGCGTCGGACTCGCGGCCGGCGACCCGGTGCGCGACCGGGTGATCGCGGCGGCGTCCGCATTGCTCGCGGGCGCGCGCCAGCGCGGCTGGCCGATCGTGCACGTGCGCATCGCCTTCCGGCCCGACTACGCCGACTGCCCGCGCAACACGCCGATCTTCCGCAGGACGGTCGAGCTCGGCGCAGTGCGCGACGGCGAATGGGGCGCGGACTTCCTCCCCGAACTCGCGCCCCGGGCGAGCGCCAACGAACACGTGGTGACGCACACGCGCATCAGCGCCTTCGCGGGCACGCCGGTCGAACAGCTGATGCGGCTCATCGGCACGCAGCGGCTGCTGGTGGCCGGCGTGGCGACGCATTCGGTGGTCGAAGGCACGGTGCGGGACGCCGCAGACCGCGGCTTCGACGTGCTCGTCGCAGCCGACGCCTGTGCAGCCGCCGACCGCGCGGTACACGACGCCGCACTCGCGAGCATGGCGTTGATCGCCACCATCACGACGGTCGCCGACGGCTTCGCGGCGCTGGAGGCTGCGGCATGACGCGGCTCGACGGCAAGGTCGCGATCG
>CAIQMJ010000957.1 GCA_903872875.1 uncultured Variovorax sp. | reverse complement strand
CCAGGGCATCCTTGACCATGCGCTGGCCGGCCTCGTTGAAGGCCCCCGTCTTGGGATTCACCAGCAGCGTCAGATCGTTGTCGGAGATCACCTTGTCGGCCTTCAAGGCCGCGATCACGGTTTGGGAGCCGCCCTGCGTCTTGAGCGCGAATGTTGCCTGCACGAGTCATGCCATGCAAGCAGGGCTTGCCCGCAAGCGCCAGGGTTTTTTGCGGGCCCGATCGACAAGGCGAACCAAGGTGGCAAAAAAAAACCCGCAGTGCGCGACTGCGGGTTTTTTGACAGGTCAAGGGTGGGGCGCTTCAGGCTGCCGACAACCAGTAACCGGCGTTGAAAGGGCTGCTCATGCGCAGCGCCTGGGGCGAGACATCCACCAGTTTGTCGGTGGGCATGCGGTCGCCGCTGTCCGGGTTCAGGGCAATACCGGTCAGGGTCTTGCCGACTTCAGCCTCGTTGGCCCGTTCTGCTTGGCCAGCTTGTGCAGAACGGGCTACAGAAAAGAATAGAAACATCGGAAGGGGATCTTCCGGTCGCTCCAGTAATCGGCGGCATCCCGGAAGATGTCGAGCAATTGCTCGCGCGCTTCCTTGTCGAACTTGGCGTGGGCCGGAATCTGTTCCAGCACCACGATGAAGCCTGGCTGCGGGCCCGATTTGTGCAAGGGATCGGTCATGCAGTCATACAAGGCGTCAAAATTCTTGCCGAAGTGCGCCGGAAAGGTGAATTGCGCCGCAATCATGTCCAGCACGTCCTGTTTGGACTGTGCATTGGCCAGGTTGGCGTACAGAAAGTGCTGGCCCAGGTCGCGTGCGGCTTCCTGAAGGTCTTGTACCCGAAAGGCCCGAATCGACTGAACGATGTTGGTTCGAACGGTACGAAGTGGCGTATCCATCTCCGCTTCTCTTTCTCTATGGTCAAAAAAAATGGGTCCGTCCACGCTGTTGGTCCCGGTATCCACCTGGGGCACCTTCATGGCTGCGGTGATTTCAAAGGTCATTCGACGATGCGGCGAAAGCTCGCATAGTGGTCTTGGCTGTAGTAGCAGGCTTCGGGCGCCCTGATCTGGCGTCCCCCACAGACAATGCGCCGGGCACCCCGGTCACGCGAGCCTGGAGTCTGAACGGTGTATTCACGGTAGAAGCCGCGCGGCTGGTGGGGCAGGATTCGCTCGCGGTTGCCAAAGACCACACCGTCCTTCTCGAAGGGGAACGGCCCCCCGGACAGGATCAATTGATAAGTCTGGCGCCCTTGCGCCGGCAGTTCCGCCAGGGAGATCGTGGCCTGGGCACTGATCGCGGGCGCCTCTCGGGAATGCACCAACGTGGTGCCTGAGAGCGCCGCTGCCAACATCAGACAAACCAGCAGGAATTGGCTTGTTCTGGCGGCAACTTTTCGCAGCATGAAATAACACCTTTCAGAAACTCCGGGTAAACCCCAAAATTTCAAGGTCGCAAGTTTGACGTATCTGGTCCTGAAAAGCAAGCGGCTGCCCAAAAAATGGGCAGCCGCGCTCGGGTTTCCGTCGTCTAAAAGTTAGCGCTCGCTATGGAGCGATTGCTTATCGCGAAGCGTTGGCGTCGGCCACCGTCAGGGCTGTCATGTTCACGATCCGGCGCACCGTGGTGCTGGCGGTGAGGATGTGCAAGAT
>CAIQMJ010000956.1 GCA_903872875.1 uncultured Variovorax sp. | reverse complement strand
GTGGTGAACCCGGCCGCGCACACCAAGGGCAGCCCGATCTACGGGATGCCGATCCTGGAGGCGTACAAGGCCAAGACCGTGATCGTGAACAAGCGCAGCATGGCCGCGGGCTATGCGGGCCTGGACAACGAACTGTTCTACATGGACAAGACCATGATGGTCTTCGGCGATGCGAAGAAAGTCGTGGAAGATATGGGCAAGGCCATCGAGTAGCGTGCCCGGGCATGCATCGATGACTCCGTGCGCCCCGATGGGCGCGCGGTTTTTTCTGGATACTGGAGAGACAACGCAATGAGTGACCGTCCCTGGCTGAGCAGCTACCCGCAAGGCGTTCCGGCCGACATCGACGCATCGCGCTACGACTCGCTCGTTGCGCTGATGCAGGAGAGCTTCACCAACTATGCGCAGCGCACCGCCTACAGCTTCATGGGCAGCGACATCCGCTATGAAGAGGTCGACACGCTGAGCCGTTCCTTCGCGGTCTATCTGCAGGGACTGGGCCTGGTGAAGGGCGACCGCGTGGCGGTCATGATGCCCAACTGCCCGCAGTACCCCATCGCCGTCGCGGCGATCCTGCGTGCCGGGCTGATCCTGGTCAACGTCAACCCGCTATACACCGCGCGCGAACTCGAACACCAGCTGCAGGACTGCGGTGCGAAGACCATCGTGATCATGGAAAACTTCGCGTCGACGCTGCAGCACTGCATCGCATCGACGCCGGTCAAGCACGTGGTGCTGGCCTCGATGGGCGACCGGCTCGGCTTCCTGAAGGGCGCGCTGGTCAACTACGTGGTTCGCAACGTCAAGAAGCTGGTGCCGGCCTATGCGCTGCCGGGCGCCGTGCGCTTCAACGCGGCCGTTGGCCAGGGTGCCTCGGGCACGCTGCGTCCGGTCGACGTCGGCGCAGATGATGTCGCCGTGCTGCAGTACACCGGCGGCACCACGGGCGTGTCGAAGGGCGCCGTGCTGCTGCACCGCAACGTGATCGCCAACGTGCTGCAGTCCGAGGCCTGGAACGATCCGGTCATGCAGAAGGTGCCGGCCGGCGAGCAGCCCACCAGCGTCTGCGCGCTGCCGCTCTATCACATCTTCGCCTTCACGGTTGGCATGATGCTGAGCATGCGCACGGGCGGCAAACTGATCCTTATCCCGAATCCGCGCGACATCGCCGCCACGCTCAAGGAGCTGTCGAAGCACACCTTCCACAGCTTCCCGGCCGTCAACACGCTGTTCAACGGACTGGCCAACCACCCCGATTTCGGCACTGTCAACTGGAAGAACCTGAAGGTCTCGGTCGGCGGCGGCATGGCGGTGCAGGCCGCGGTCGCCAAGCTGTGGCTCGAGAAGACGGGCTGCCCGATCTGCGAGGGCTACGGGCTGTCGGAAACGTCGCCGTCCGCATCGTGCAACCCGACCACCAGCACGGCCTACACCGGCACCATCGGCGTGCCGTTGCCGAGCACCTACCTGAAGCTGATCGACGACGAAGGCCGTGACGTGCCGCTCGGTCAGGCCGGCGAGATCGCGATCAAGGGCCCGCAGGTCATGGCCGGC
>CAIQMJ010000955.1 GCA_903872875.1 uncultured Variovorax sp. | reverse complement strand
CTACATGATCGAGGAGTTCGTTCAGGGCTCCTACGTCAAGCTCAAGGCCTTCGACAAGTACTGGGGCCCGAAGCCGGCCTTCAAGAACGTGACGATCAAGTTCGTGACCGACCCGAGCGCGCGCGTGGCCGAGATCGAAAGCGGCAAGTCCGACGTCACGCTCGGCGTGCCCTTCGAGGAGTTCGACCGCCTGAAGGCGCTGCCGGGGCTGAGCGGCGTGAGCTCGCCGATCACCGACATCGCGATGATGTTCATCACCGACGTGGCGCCGATGCTGGACGACAACGTCCGCAAGGCCGCGGTGCATGCGATCGACAAGCAGGCCATCGTCAAGCGGCTGCTGCGCGGCTACGGCGTGGCCATCGACACCATGCAGGCGCCGCAGTACGCGGCCTACGACGCGAGCACCAAGGTCAAGTACGACCCCGAACTCGCCAAGTCGCTGCTGGCCAAGTCGGGCTACAGCGTCGAGAAGCCTGTCAAGTTCAAGGTCCAGACCACCCGTGGCTACCTGCCGAAGGACTACGAGACGGTGCAGGCCATCGTCGGCATGTGGCGCAAGGTCGGCATCGAGGCCGAGATCGAGGTCTACGAGATCGCCAAGCACTTCGAGCTGCGCCTCGGCCACAAGCTCGCGCCGATGGCCTTCTACAACTGGGGCAACGCCATCGGCGACCCGAACGATTCGACCGGATTCGCCATGTTCGGCCCGAGCCCGCATTCGGGCTGGAAGTCGAAGGAACTCGACGCCATGATCGGACCGCTGTGGGCCGAGAAGGACGAAGCGAAGCGCATCGCCGGCTGGAAGAAGGTCGACAAGTACATCGCCGACAACGCGCTGGTGCTGCCGCTCTACCAGCAGGTGCAGACCATCCTGTTCAAGAAGACGGTCGCCGTGAAGCCGCATCTGGCGGGCTACCTGCTCGCGCAGTCGGTCGCCAAGGCCGGCAAGGCCTGAGCGGCGTGGCGAGGGAGGCGGGCTGCAACCGCGGCCATGGGTGCGGCCGTCATGACGGCGGGCGCCGCTTGAACGGCATGGCCGGAATGAACCGATGGCGTTGAAGCGTCTGCTGTGGGCCGTGCCCACCCTGTTCGGCGTGCTGGTCGTGGTGTTCGTGTTGCTGCGCGTGACGCCGGGCGACCCGATCGCGATGATGATCGGGCCCGGCGCGACGCCGGAGGACATCCGTTCGCTGCGCGCGCTCTACGGTTTCGACCGCAGCCTGCCGGAGCAGTTCGTGCTGTACCTCGGGCAGGCGGCGAGCGGCCATTTCGGCAACTCGATCACGCTCAAGCGCGACGTGCTGGACATCGTGCGGGAGCACCTGCCGCTGACCATCGAGCTGTCGCTGATGGCACTCGTGATCGCGGTGCTGCTTGGTGGTGGCGCGGCGCTGGCGGCCGTGTCGTGGCGCGGCGGTCCGGCCGAGCGCGGCATCGACCTGGTGGCCGGCTTCGTCACCGCGATTCCCGACTTTCTCTGGGGTCTCGCGGGCATCCTGTTCCTCGGCGTGCTGCTGCCGATCGTGCCGGTGTTCGGCCTGCTCGACTCGCAGCTGAGCTTCGATTCGGTCTCGGGCTTCGTGCTGTTCGAGAGCCTGCTGCGCGGCCGCTTCGACGTGTTCGCTTCGGCGCTCTACCACTTGGCGTGGCCGGCGCTGTCGCTTGCCTTGCCGCTGGCCGCGATGATCGCGCGCGTGCTCAAGGCGTCGCTGCTCGAGGTGCTGTCGCAGGACTACATCCTGATTGCGCAAGTGAAGGGCTTCAGCCCCTGGCAGGTGCTGTGGCGCGAGGCGCTGCGCAACGCGACCGGCCCGGCGCTCACGCTGACCGGCGTGCAGTTCACCTTCCTGATCGGCGGCACGGTGCTGATCGAGCGGCTGTTCGGCCTGCCGGGCCTCGGCTCGACCGCCATCGATGCCGTGATCAACCGCGACCTGCCGCTGATCCAGGGCATCGTCCTGACCTTTGCCGTGCTGTTCATCGCCGTCAACCTCGCGGTCGACCTGCTGAATGCCCGCCTGAACCCCCGACTGCGCACATGATTCCGCATCTTCAGAAACGCGTGTGGTTCGGCCTGGCTGTGCTGGGCCTGGTGCTGGCGTGCGCCGTGTTCGCGCGCTGGATCGCGCCGCACGATCCGCTCGAGCAGGACCTGATGGCCGCGAGCCTGCCGCCGGCCTGGAGCGCCGACGGCGAGGCCGCGCATCTTTTCGGTACCGATACGCTTGGCCGCGACATCCTGTCGCGCCTCATCTACGGCGCGCGGCCCGCGATGATCGTCGCGCTGGCCGGCGCCACGCTGGCGGCGCTGATCGGCACCGCGCTGGGCCTGTGGGCCGGCTTCCACGGCGGCATCGTCGACACCTGCGTATCGCGGCTGGTCGACATCTGGATGTCCTTCCCGGCGGTGCTCCTGTCGATCGTGCTGGTGGCAGTGATCGGCACCGGCCTCACGTCGGTCGTGCTGGCGATCGCGATCATCGACTGGACGCGCTTCTGCCGCGTGGTCCGCGCCGAGACGCAGGCGCAGGCGCGGCTCGATTACGTGACCTCGGCGCGCACCATCGGCCAGTCGCGCAGCTCGACGCTGTGGCGCGAGGTGCTGCCCAACGTGCTGCCGCTGCTGCTCACGCTGTTCACGCTGGAGATGGGCATCGCGGTGGTTGTCGAAGCCATCCTGTCCTTCGTCGGGCTCTCGGTGTCGAGCGACATGCCGACCTGGGGAGGACTCGTTCAGGAAGGCCGCCTCTACGTCAACCAGACGCCATGGCTGCTGGGCTTGCCGGTTGCGGCCATCGCGGTGACCGTGCTGGCCTGCAATGCGCTGGGCGACGGGCTGCGTGAGTCGCTCGATCCGCTGCTGGTGAAATGACGATGGCCACCTGTCTCGCCATCGAGCATCTCCACGTCGCCTTGCGGGCCGGTCATCGGCGTCCCGCGAAGCTGATCCTGCGCGGCATCGACCTGCGTATCGCTGCCGGCGAAGTGCATGCGCTGGTCGGCGAATCCGGTGCCGGCAAGAGCATGGTCGCGCGGACCGTGCTGGGCATCACCGCGCCGGGCATCGAGATCGTCGCGGGCTCCGTCGCCTTCCAGGGCGCCGACTGGCTGGCGCTGAGCGCGGCCGACCGCCGTGCGCACCTGGGCCGCGACATTGCCCTGATTCCGCAGGATCCGCTGACCGCGCTGAATCCGGTCCACACCATCGGCGCACAGGTCGCCGACGTGCTGCGGCTGCATCTGGGCCACAGCGCCGAACAGGCGCGCGTGCGCACGCTCGAGCTGCTAGAGGCGGTGCAGATACGCTCGCCGGCCACGGTGATCCGCCAATACCCGCATGAGCTGTCGGGTGGCATGCGCCAGCGCGTGCTGATCGCGATGGCCTTCGCCTGCAAGCCCAAGCTGATCATCGCGGACGAGCCGACGACCGCGCTCGACGTGACGGTGCAGCGCGAGGTGCTGCGGCTGCTGCGCGACCTGCAGCGCGACGAAGGTGCGGCTGTGCTCTTCATCACCCACAACCTCGGCATCGTCGCCAAGCTGGCCGACCGTGTCAGCGTGATCCATTCGGGCCGCATCGTGGAGCACGGCG
The DNA here is from genome assembly GCA_903872875.1 of uncultured Variovorax sp. Lineage (GTDB taxonomy): Bacteria > Pseudomonadota > Gammaproteobacteria > Burkholderiales > Burkholderiaceae_C > Variovorax. The sequence continues at coordinate 1,050 of CAIQMJ010000955.1, read as the reverse complement.
GCGTGCGCCAGATCTTCGAAACGCCGCGCTCCGACTACACGCGGGCGCTGTTCGCCGCCACGCCGCGCTACGACCGGCCGGCCGATGCGCTGCTGCCGATCGAGGCCGACGTGACGGACGCGCTTTGGACCGAAGCACGCGCCTATGACGAAGGCTGGTGGGCATCGCATGGACCTGCAAAGTCCCCGAGGAAGGTGGCCGCCCATGGCTGATGCACTGCTCGACATCCGTGGCCTCAGCCTGTCGCTGCCCGACCAGTCGCGCCGCCCGATGTTCGGCAAGCCGCCGATGCGCCAGATCCTGCACGGCATCGACCTGCGCGTGGCGCCGGGCGAATGCGTGGCGCTGGTCGGCGAATCGGGCTCCGGCAAGACGACGCTGGCGCGCACCGCGATGCGGCTGTACGAGCCGCAGCAGGGCGACGTCGTGTTCGCCGGCCGCGAGATCACGCACATGAGCGAGCTTGAACTGCTGCCGCTGCGCGCGCGCATGCAGATGATCTTCCAGGACCCGCTGTCGGCGCTCAATCCGCGGCGCCGTGTCGGTGAGATCGTCGTGCAGCCGCTGCTGAGCTATGGCCGGCTCGGCCCGTCGCCGAGCCGGGCCGCGCTGGCCGAGCGCGCGCGTGCGCTGCTCGAGCAGGTCAGCCTGCCGGCCGACTTCGCGCTGCGCTATCCGCACGAACTGTCCGGCGGCCAGCGCCAGCGCGTGGGCATCGCGCGCGCCATTGCGCTGGAGCCCGACCTGATCGTGGCCGACGAGATCGTCTCGGGGCTGGACGTGTCGACCCAGGCCCGCATCCTGTTGCTGCTGCGCGAATTGCGCGAGCGGCTCGGCATGGGCATGATCTTCGTGACGCACGACCTTTCGGTGGTGCGGGTGCTGTGCGACCGCGTGGTCGTGATGCGCGACGGCCGCGTGGTCGAGCAGGGTCCGACGCAGGACGTGTTCGCCCGGCCGCAGCACCCTTACACGCAGGCCTTGCTCGACGCCATTCCGCTGCCCGAAATCGACGACGACTGGCTCCTGCGGAAGCCGGAGCCCGAGCCT
>CAIQMJ010000954.1 GCA_903872875.1 uncultured Variovorax sp. | reverse complement strand
CGAGCTTGAACGGTTTGATGATGGCTGTAACCAGCTTCATGACACTTCTCCTATAGATGAAACCGACGGGCGCGGCCGTCGGGCCGCGCCTCTTGTGATTACAGCGTCTTGCTGAGTGTGACGATCGCGCGTGCCTTGTTCACTTCGGAGAAAGGCGCATAACTCTTCTTGTTGGCGCCTTGCACGCCACCATAAAGAGCGACGCCGGCACCGAAGTCGTAGGAGACGCCCAGCGCGTAGTCGACGTAATTCGGAATCTTTCCGGGGTTGCCGGGGAGCGCCGTGTAGTCCTTGATTCCAGAAGCGAAGCGCGTGTAGCCGACCGCAGCCTTCAGGGTCAAAGCGGGAGCGATTTCTTGGGCGAACGCCAAGTTCAGATAGCCCGTATTCTGGCCTTTGAACCCCGACGAAGCGTCGTAACCGGCAGCGCCGAAGTAGTCCTTGGAAATGGTGTGCGAATACTTGAGTGTCAGAGGACCAAACGAACCTGCACCATAGAGCTCAGTTGTATTTGCGGAGGTGGCGCCGGGGTAAATATAGGTCAGGGCACCCACATCCCAGCCAATGCCACCCGCGGTGAACTTGTAGCCCCCATAGATATCGCTTTCGATGCTGTTGGAGCCCGCAAGCCAGTTCACGCTCGAATTCCAGTTGCCGACATACCAGCCCGTCTCACCGAAGGCGTAGTCGAAGCCGCCCTGAATGGCGGGCTTCACTGCCTTGCTCTTGCTGGTGTCCTGGTCCTGACCGCGGAACTTGTAGTTGCTGGTCAGTGCCACGTTGGCCGTGAGCTGAGCGCTCGCGAACATCGGCAGGGCGGCAAGGGCGACCACGGCCAAGGCCTGGGCGGTTTTACGGTGCATCATCGAGTGACTCCTGGTACTTTGGATAGAAAGGAAAACACGTCAAAGCAGGGAGCGTGCCAAAGGACGCTGTCACCGTCGCGCACGCGATTCCCGCAGGAGACCCGGGTTCCAGGGGTTGCCCACTGTTACCTTGTGCACGAATCCGGGAACAGAGGGTTAACCATCGGTGCATAAACGCACCATATCAGGGATGAATATAAAAATGAGTCTTTCTTTGGTGCAGAGCCGCGCCCTCCTTGGGCTCGACGCGGCCAGCGTCACCGTTGAGGTGCATCTGGCGAACGGGTTGCCAAGCTTCACATTGGTCGGCCTGGCCGACGTGGAGGTCAAGGAGGCCCGCGAGCGCGTGCGCTCAGCGCTGCAGAACGCGGGCCTCGAATTCCCCAACAACAAGCGCATCACGGTCAACCTCGCACCGGCCGACCTGCCCAAGGATTCCGGCCGATTCGATCTGCCGATGGCATTGGGAATCCTCGCTGCGAGCGGGCAGATCGATGGCGCCCGCCTCGCCGGCCACGAGTTCGCTGGCGAGCTGTCGCTGTCGGGCCAGCTGCGGCCGGTGCGCGGCGCATTGGCGATGGCATTGGCGCTGCACACGCAAGGCGTGGCCACACGGCTGGTGCTGCCGACCGAGAGCGCGCAGGAGGCTGCACTGGTTCCCGGCGCCGAGGTCTATGGCGCCCGGCACCTGCTCGACGTGGTGAGCCGGTTCCTGCCGCCCGCCGACGGCGTGCCGCCGGAGCCGCCCGGCGACGGCTGGGCGCGCGTGCTGCCACGGCCCGGCGCCACACCCGTGGCGTATGCGGACCTCGCCGAGGTCAAGGGACACATCGGCGCCAAGCGCGCACTCGAGATTGCCGCCGCCGGCCAGCACAGCCTGCTGATGGTCGGTCCGCCGGGGTCGGGGAAGTCGATGCTGGCGCAGCGCTTTGCCGGACTGCTGCCGGCCATGACGGTCGACGAGGCGCTGGAGAGCGCCGCCGTCGCGAGCCTCGGCGGCCGATTTGCCATCGAACGCTGGATGCGCCGGCCGACATCGAGTCCGCATCACACCGCGAGCGCGGTCGCCCTGGTCGGTGGCGGTTCGCCGCCGCGGCCCGGCGAGATCTCGCTCGCACACCACGGCGTGCTGTTCCTCGACGAGTTCCCGGAGTTCGCGCGCGCCGCGCTCGAGGCCCTGCGCGAGCCCCTGGAGACCGGCACCATCACGATCGTGCGGGCCGCGCGCCGCGCCGAATTCCCTGCGCGCTTCCAGTTGATCGCAGCCATGAATCCCTGCCCGTGCGGCTACCTCGGCTCCACATTGAAGGCCTGCCGTTGCACGCCCGACCAGGTATTGCGCTACCAGGGCAAGCTCAGCGGCCCCCTGCTCGACCGCATCGACCTGCATATCGAGGTGCCTTCGGTGACGGCGCAGCAACTGCTCGAATCGCCGGCTGGCGAATCGACGGACGGCATCCGCACGCGCGTGGCCGAAGCCCGCACCCGCGCCATGACGCGCCAGGGCAAGCCGAACCATGCACTGCAGGGCGGCGAGATCGACCAGCACGCCGCCCTGGACGGCCCGGCGCTGAAGTTCATGCAGTCGGCGGCCGTCAAGCTCGGCTGGTCGGCGCGCAGCACGCACCGCGCACTGAAGGTCGCGCGCACGATCGCCGACATGGCGGGCGCGAACGACGTGCAGGTGCCGCACGTGGCGGAAGCCGTGCAGTACCGCCGCGCCCTGCGCGGCATGGCCGACAACTGACATGGCGCAAGCCACCGGCCTCGCGCTCGCCCGAGAATGCGTGCGGGCTCACAGTCGACGTTCCTTCGCACCCACCCACCACTCCGCATGCTCGCCTTCCTGCCTCCCGTCGTCCGCGGCGCCATCGCCTTTCTGCTGCTGGTCCTCAACACGCTCTTCTGGTGCTCGCTGGTCTTCGTGCTGGCGCTGGTCAAGCTGGTGCTGCCCTTCGCGGCCGTGCGCGTGCGCATCGACCCCGTGCTCAACGCGGTCGCCACCGGCTGGATAGCGTGCAACAGCGGCTGGATGCGGCTCACGCAGCGCACCACCTGG
>CAIQMJ010000953.1 GCA_903872875.1 uncultured Variovorax sp. | reverse complement strand
TCCCGAGCCGACAATCGCGCGCGGCCGCCTTCGTCAAGGCGGCCGCCGCGGACGCGACCATCGACTTCGTCGTCACGCCGGGCGACCTCACCGACAGCGAGGATGAGCGCGCAACACGCGCGTCGTGATCTCCACCGCCACCGTGGCATTGCAAGAACAGCTGGTCGACAAGGACCTCCCCGCACTCGCCGCGCTGCTGCCGCAACCCTTTCGATTCGCGCTGGCCAAGGGCCGCGGGCGCTATGTCTGCCAGCTGAAGCTGAGCCGCCTGACCGGCATGGCCGAAGAGGCGGAGGACGACGACGACCTCGAGGGCGATCTGTTCGCCGAGGAAGAATCCGCGGCCCGTGCCGCGCGGCCACAGCACGAGGTGGCCGCGCGCCTGCAGTTCTACACCGGCATCGCGCAGGCGCTGGCGCGCGGCGCCTGGGACGGCGACCGCGACACGCTCGACAACCCGCCGGCACCGGAAGTCTGGTCGTCGATGGCGGCCGATGCGGCCTCGTGCACCGGCAAGCATTGCCCGTCGTTCAACGGATGCACGTACTACGAGCGCCGCAAGACGCTGGTCGGCGCGCAGGTCATCGTGGTCAATCACGATCTGCTGCTGTCGTCGCTCGGCAACCGGCTGCTGCCCGAGCTGGACAACTGCCTGCTGGTGCTCGACGAGGCGCATCACCTGCCGGCGACGGCGCTCGCGCAGTTCGCCTGCCGCATGGACCTGGGCAGGCACGGCTGGATCGAGCGGCTGGCGCAGCGCGCGGTGCGCGTCGGCGTGCGGCTGGAGGTGACCGAGGTCGCCGACATTCCGACGCATGCCGCGCGGATGCGGCAGGCGCTGCAGGACACCGAACGCCTCGTGATGGACCTGTACGGCGACGCGCTGCGCGCCGACCTCGGCGGCCCACCCGGCCGCGGACCCGCGCGGGCACGGCTGCCGCGCGGCGCGCTGCCCGAGGCGCTGGACGGGCCGATCGGGCAGATCGCGCACCACGCCAACGGTTTCCTGGAGGCGCTGCGCACGATCGCCAAGGCCCTGCGCGCGGAACTGCGCGACAACCCGGGCCAGGCGCGCCGGCTGTCGGCGATGTACGCGCAGCTCGGCGCGCTGGCGCCGCGGCTCGAGCAGATGCTCGACACCGCCCAGCTGATGCTGCGTGGCGCCGATCCGGAGGCCGTGCCCGCCGCCAAGTGGTTCACGCTGGACATGGAGGGCGACACGCCGTCGCTGCGAGCTCACGCCAGCCCGTTGCTGCCCGGCGCAACGCTGCGCCATCACCTGTGGGGCAAGGTACGCGGCGCGGTGCTGACGTCCGCCACGCTGACCAGTTGCGGCCGCTTCGACTTCTTCCTGCGCGAATCCGGCCTGCATGCGCTGTACGAGGCGGGCGCCGCAACCACGCTGGAGGTGCCCAGCCCCTTCGACTACGCCGCGCAGGGCCGCCTGCTGGCCAACGAGACCCGCGCCGATCCGCGCGATGCCACGGCGTACGTGGCCGAGATGGTGCAGGCGCTGGTGCGCGACCTGGCCGGCGTGCGGCACGGCGCGCTGGTGCTGTTCACGTCGCGCGAGCAGTTGCGGCTGGCGGTGCTCGCGCTGACCGATGCGCTGCGCCCGCGCGTGCTGGTGCAGACCGCATTGCCGCGCCAGCAGCTGATGGCGACGCACCGCGCCCGCGTCGCCGATGGCGTGCCGTCGATCATCTTCGGCATGCAGTCCTTCGGCGAAGGGCTCGACCTGCCGGGGCGGCTCTGCGAATCGGTCTTCATCACCAAGCTGCCTTTCGCGCCACCGGACGATCCGGTGGGCGAGGCGCGCGCCGAATGGCTGCGAAGCGTGGGGCGCGACCCCTTTGTCGAGCTGGTCGTGCCGGCCACGGCGATCCGCCTCGCGCAGTGGGTGGGGCGCGCGATCCGCACCGAGGACGACCGGGCGAGCGTGCACTGCTACGACCGGCGGCTGGTGCGGACCTCCTACGGACAACGTCTGCTGCAGGGGCTGCCGCCGTTTGCGCTGACGACGGTACGGGCCGGGGCGTTGTCGGCTGTCTCTTGAGGTGCTTCAGGGCCTCAGGCGGACACCGCGACAGGAAAGTCGGTCGATGCGGCGACGTGTTCCCAAGCCGCGGTCTCCGCCGCCAGCGAAGCCATCGAATCGCGGATCACCTGCAGCGTGTCCGTGCCCAGCGGCAGGCGCATCGGCGGCTTAGGTGCTTCGACCATCGCGATCACCGCTCGCGCCAGCTTCTCCGGGTCGCCCGGCTGGTTGAGGCTGATCTGCTTCGCGGCGATGCGCACCTGACCCGAAGTTCCCTCGTAATCGGCGATGAGGCGCGGCGACACGCTGAGCGACGTGCTCTCCAGGAAGTCGGTGCGGAAGTAGCCCGGCTCGATGGCCGTCACGTGGATGCCCAGCGGCGCCAGCTCCTTGTGCAAGGCCTGGTTCAACCCTTCCACTGCGAACTTGGTCGAGCAGTACACGCCGAAGCCTGGCCCCGACTGATGGCCGCCGAGCGACGACAGGTTGAGAACGTGGCCGCTGCGCCGCACCCGCATCGATGGCAGCACCGCGCGCGTCACGTTCAGCAGGCCGAACACGTTGGTCTCGTAGAGCTTGCGCACCTCGTCGGCCGTGGCCTCTTCCACCGCGCCGAGCAAGCCGAAGCCCGCGTTGTTGACCAGCACGTCGATGCGGCCGAAGCGTGCGATCGCGGCCTCGACAGCCTGCGCCGCCTGCGCCTCGTCCGTCACATCGAGCGACACCGCGAGCAGCGCCGGATGGTCGCCGAAGCGTGCCACCAGCGACGCCGCGTTGCGCGCGGTCGCGACCACCGCGTCGCCATGCGCCAGCACGGCCTCGGCCATGCGGGCGCCCAGCCCGCGCGATGCGCCGGTGATCAGCCAGACGCGCTTGAATTCGGGGTTTGCAGTCATGTGATTCCTTCGAAACAGGTGGATGAAACGTTGCGATGGGGGCAATGTAGGTTTTGCGGCGGACATCGAATAGCCCACATTCGCTCGCTTCATTCACAAGGCAATCGTGATAATCCATGCATGGCATTCAACGAACTCCGGGCCATCTCCACCTTTATCCAGGCGGCCGAACTTGGCAGCCTGCGGCAAGCCGCAGCGGCCCAGGCCATCACGCCCCAGGCTGCGAGCCTGGCGCTCGCGCAGCTCGAGGCGCACCTGGGCGTGCGCCTGTTCCACCGCACCACGCGGCGGCTCAGCCTGACCGAGGAAGGCAGCCAATTCCTCGAAGCCGCGCAGCCCGGGCTGGCCACGCTGCAGCGCGCGCTTCAGGGCGCGCGGCGTGGCCGCGAAGAGATTGCCGGGCCGCTGCGCATCGTGGCGCCGCGTGCAACCATGCTGCAGGTCCTGTGGCCGGTGCTCGAGGCCTTCTGCCAGGCGCATCCGAAGATCGAGCCCGACGTGCAGCTCGACGACCGCATCGGCAACTGGGTGGAGGAACGGGTCGATCTGGGCTTTCGCGTGGGCCGCGCGCCCGAAAACGGGCTGATCGCGCGGCTGCTGATGCCGGTGCAGCTGGTGGTCTGCGCAGCGCCTTCGTACATCGAGCGATTCGGTGCGCCGGCCAGCATCGACGAGCTCGCGCATCACCGCTGCAGCTGCTTCCGGCATCCGACCACCGGCAAGGTGATGCCTTGGGAATTCAAGATCGGCCAGGAGATCGTGAAGCGGGACATTGCACCCGCCTTCTGCACCAACGACGTCGACCTCGAGGCCCGTGCCGTGGTGGCCGGGCAGGCGATCGGCCAATTGGTCGGCGCGACCGCGGCGCCGTTCGTGCGATCGGGGCAACTGGTGCCCTTGCTGACCGAGCACGTGACCGACCATCTCGGCCTGTACGTGTACTACGGCAGCCGTGTCGCACAGCCCGCGCGGGTGCGGGCCTTCATCGACCTGGCCGCGCAGATGCTGGCAGACGGCGGGTCGTTCGTGCTGCAGCGGGAAGAACTCACACCACCGGCCCGACGGCGCTCAGGCCGGGCCGGCAAGGCCCGGCGCTGAGCTTTGGAGCCGAGCCCCGGAGGGCTCAGGTGCGTGGATCAGGCGCGGCCGTCGGCCGGGCGCAGTACCTTGCCGTCGACCGTGACCGCCTTGCCGACGGGCGGGGCGCTCGCGGTCTCGAAGGTGCGCAGCGAGCCGTCGTCCATGCGCACATGCACTTCATAGGCCGTGACCGTGCGGGTGCGCTTTTCGACCGTGTTGCCCAGATAGCCACCACCGACGGCGCCGATCACGGTCGCCGCGGCACGACCGGTGCCACCGCCGACCTGGTTGCCGAGCACGCCGCCCAGCACGCCGCCAGCGACCGCGCCGACGCCGGTCGGCGCCGCAGCGCGCTGCACCGTGCGCACGGATTCGACCCGGCCGCAGGTCACACAGATCGGCCGCGGTGCCGGACGCGGCATCGGTGCGGCTGCAAGTTGCGCCGGTGCGGGTTGCACGACGGTGGGTGCCGGAGCGCGACCCGGTGCCGTCCATGCGGCCTGCGGCGCGGCCGGCATTGGCGCGGTGGAATTCGTTCCTGCCTGCGGCGCGAGCGGTGCAGTCGCATCACCGGCCTTGAAATCATCCGGCCCCTGCGGCGGCAGGTTGCTGGAAGCCGATGCCAGCGCCGGTGCTGGCGGCGCCTCGCTGCGTTGATGCAGCAGCACGCCACCGAGTGCGGCAACGGCCACCACGAGCCCGCCGATCACGGCCCAGAGGGCCTTCGGCGTGGAAGACGGTGTCGAACCCGGCGGCCGGAAATCGGGCCGGTCGGAAGAGGGAAGCGAACTGGAGTCCATGGCGTTGTCCTTTCTTGAGACTTGCGGGTGCGGACACCCGAAAGAACAGCTTAGACACGCCGACGGCCCTTGTGTCGCCGCCAGCCTGTAAGAGGCGTAAACGCGCCGCAGGCCTACAGGTTGGGCGCCAACAGGCGCTCAAGCTCGCTCTCGCTTGTCCTGCGCCGCGTCGCCTGATCGACCAATTGGTCGTGGCCGATCTTGCCGACGTTGAAGTACACGGCATCCGGATGGCTCAGCTGGAAGCCGCTCACGCTGGCGGCCGGCATCATCGCCAGGCTCTCGGTCAGCGTCATGCCGATGTCCGCACACTGCATGACCTCGAACATCTCGCGCTTCACGCTGTGGTCCGGGCAGGCCGGGTAGCCGGGTGCCGGACGGATGCCGCGGTACTTCTCGGCAATCATGTCCTCGTTGCTCAGACCCTCGTCGGCCGCATAGCCCCAGAGATCGGTGCGAACACGGTGATGCAGCGACTCGGCGAAGGCCTCGGCCAGCCGGTCTGCCAGCGCCTTGAGCATGATGGCCGAGTAGTCGTCGAGGTCGTCGATGAAGGCCTTCTCCTTTTTCTCGACACCCAGGCCGGCCGTGACTGCGAACATGCCCACATAGTCCTTGATGCCGCTGTCGCGCGGCGCCACGAAGTCGGCCAGGCAGCGGCTCGGGCGCATCACGCCGTCGACCATCTGCTTCTCCGTCTGCTGGCGCATGCCGTACCAGGTCATTGCGACCTGGCTGCGCGTCTCGTCGGTGTAGAGCTCGATGTCGTCGTCGTTCACGGTGTTCGCCGGCCAGAAGCCGACGATGCCGCTCGCGCTGAGCCAGCGCCCTTCGATCAGGCGCTTGAGCATGCGCTGGCCGTCCGCGTACACGCGCACGGCCTCGGTGCCGACGATCTCGTCCTTCAGGATCGCGGGGAACGGGCCGGCCAGGTCCCAGGTCTGGAAGAACGGACCCCAGTCGATGTACTTCGCGAGTTCCATCAAGTCCTGGTTCCTGAACACGCGGCGGCCGATGAACTTGGGTACCGGCGGCGTGTAGTTCGACCAGTCGATCGGCGTCTTGTTGGCGCGTGCCTTGGCCAGCGGCCACAGCGGCACCTGCTTCTTGTTCGCGTGCTGGTGGCGCACCTTGTCGTAGTCGGCGTTGAGTTCGTCGATGTACTTCGCGGCCTGGTCCGAGAGCAGGGACTGCGCCACGCTCACGCTGCGGGAG
>CAIQMJ010000952.1 GCA_903872875.1 uncultured Variovorax sp. | reverse complement strand
GTCATACTCGAATCCATCTGTATTCCCGCGATGCGACTCCATTGAATTGCTCATCGGGACAGTCAAGAATATTGTTTCGCCAATACATGCCGTGCTCGCTGTAATGAGCCAGGGTATCGGCCAGCCACTGGCCGTTTGTCTGAGGGCCGAATGCCGCACGCAGCATCAGCACGGACTCGCCCGTGTCCGGATCCAATGCAAAGCGCCCGTTGTCCTTCGCATAGACCAGAAGATTGGCCTCCAGCATGAGCCGGAGTACGCGCAACACGCGTCCGGCCATGATGGCGCCGAATCTGAAATACATCTGGAAGTGACCCGCGTCGCCCTCGAGGGTCTCGAAGGTCACGTCCATGCCCTTGACATACACCATTCGGCGCGCAACGACGGACAACGCATCCGGCAATCCCACCGTCTTGCAGAAGTCCGTCAGAAGATCCCGAAGGTCGTCCGCTTCCATCCTGGTATTTGTCTAGACTTGAGTGATCAGTTTTTATCCGGCCTGCTTTGCATCCTTTCCGAAATCTTTGATGATTGACGCACCCTGGGTAAAGGCGTCGGCAATGCCTTTGTTCGAGTCGACATCGCTCTTGATCTGTGCCGTTGCGTTCTGCAGCGCCATGTTGCTCTCAGAGATTGCCAGCGTCGCTGCATAGTTCTTCGCGTTGTTTGAGAGGCTCTGGGCCACATAATCTACTTTGTTGAAATCGGAAAGCGACATTCAATATCTCCAGTTAATCCCCCGTTCCGCGGGGTGCGGTCGTGCCATGGGCGACACAGATTCAGAGAATTTCTTCTGCTTAATTCATTTCCTCGAACAGCCGGATCAAGCAGTCCAATCCGGCATAAATGCAGCGCAGGTCGCTTTGTTTCGACATATCTCGGGCTTCTGCAAGAGCAGTCACGGTCTCTGAGAGACAACTCTCCAGCGCCGCAACAATTCCGGCGTCGTCAGTGAACGACGCGGGTGTCTCCGACATCGTGGCGCGCCCGAATACCGCTACCTTGTCCGCCATTTCTTCGGTGAATTTGTTGTACATGTACGTTCTCGTTCTGACCGTCATTGACTGAATGTCTTGGCGCCATCGGGCCGTATTGCATAGCGTGTCGTCCCGGCTTCCAGTTGCGCCGCCACGCGGGGACGCACGGTGGGCTGTGCCACATCGACCTCGATCGAACGCACGCCGGGTGCCAGGTCCTGGGCCAGCCGTGCTGCCGTCTCGCGGACCAGATCGGGCCGCTGCAGCGTGCCTTCCACCATGAAGCGTCCCTGGCCGAGATGGCGCACAGTCGCGCCCTGCGCGTGCAGTGCACTGCGCAATGTGTCGAGCAATTCGGGGACCAATTGCCAGTCGGCCATCGCGATACCTCGAAACTGCAGCAATGCGGCACGTGCGCGCGCATCGTCCTGCAGGCTCTCCAGCATTCCCGTGACCCTGATCTGCGAACCCTCGACGCTGGCCTCCAGGCCGTCCACATGGGCCGCAGCCAAGGCGGCGCGAACACGCTCCGCGGTGCTTGCTGCAAGCGATGCCGTGGCTGTCGCATTGCGTACGAGTTCCTTCGGCATGCTGTCCGGCAACTGGGACGGACTGGCAATCACGATGGCCAATGTGCCCGCCGATGCCATGGCGACCAACGCGCCACGCCAACGCCACGCTCGGCGCGCCGGCTCTGTCGAAAAGGATGCTTCGGGTGTGCATGCCACCGCGACCGTCGCCTGCATGAGCGGTGCCAGCAGCACCATGTCCGCGGGCCAGTCGGCGCTGTCTTCGCCAATGCAGAGAACGGTGTCGCCAAAGCGGCGCGGAGCCAGGTCCGGCCAGGCGTCCCATGGGCCGTCGGCTTGCCGGATCTGCGCAGCGCCGTCTTCCAACCGGACCGAGGCGGGCGCACTTCGCCAATCCTCCAGCGTGATGCAGAGCGATGTCTCCGTCGGCACCTCGTCTGTCGGCGAGGACAATTGCCACGTCCCATCGCTGAGCGCCAATCGCGCGCCGGCATGGGAACCCGTCAGGACACGCAAGATCTTCATGCGACGACTCCAGGCGGCCGATGGAAATACTCGGGATACCTGAGCGGATCGACATGACGGATGGGAACGCAGACGTACCCTTGCGTCGAAGCTTCTCTCGGCATCTGCATCAACGCGGCGAACATCAGCAGGCCGATGTCGCCTCGCCCCGCGCCGGAGGGCGGCGGAAGTTCCTTGCGAACGCTGTTCACGATCGCGAGCAATTCGGTCGGCGCCTCCGGCAGTCGGAGGTGCGCCTTTTCCAACTCACCCTTGATGGTCTGCATCGCGGCGAGCAACGCAGGGCGTCCGACGGCACCGACGGCAAATGCGTCCACAGCCAGAATGAAGGTCTTGGCGGCAAGAAGTGCCACCCGTTCCGCATCCGGACGCGCCATTGCGCATTGGGCGGCCAATTCCCTCTTGACCTCCTCGGCCTGCGCGCCCACGGTCGTCGCGACCGCTGTCCGCGGATTCGCGATGCGGGTACTTCCCGGACTTCGCTGGCCTGTACTTCCGCCGCTGGCGTTGCCGTCCTCTTCCTGCGCCTGGCCGACCTTCGGATCGGCGACATCGAAGATGCCCTGCTCCTCTTCTCCGGTCGACTGTTCGCCATCCAGCTTGTGATGAAGCCGCTCCTTTGCCGCAAGCAGTCCGGCGAAGTTGCCGGGGCCCGAGCGCACTGGCGAGCGCAGACCCGGCCCGGTGAATCCGCCGGATGCACCGAGGGCCGCGGACTGCTGCCCCGCGGCCACGCCACCGATCGGTGTCGCCGCATTGCTGCCGTTCGAGGCTGAGATGGCCGAGGTCATGAATAGAACGCCGCGACCACCAGCGCCCGCGCGAATGTCAGCACCTGGGTGCCGGCCCATCCCGCCGTCAGCACCAGCACGACGGACACGCCGAGCAGCTTGATGCCGTAGGCAATGCTCTGGTCCTGCAACGACATCACCGACTGGATGAAGGCGACCAGCAGGCCGATGAGTGCCGACGCGGCCACCGTGGGCAGCGACACCAGGAGGCACACGACCAGCGCCTGCGAAGTCAAGCGGACGAGATCATCGGCATTCATGCGGCGACCTCACTTGTAGGTGGCCACGAGGCCATTGAGCAGGACCGACCATCCATCGAGCACCACGAACAGCAGCAGCTTGAACGGGATGGCGATGTTGGTGGGCGAAGCCTGCTGCAGGCCCAGCGCGACCAGCACGTTGGCGACGATCAGGTCGACGATCACGAATGCCAGGTACAGCAGGAAGCCGATGCGGAACGCCTCGGTGAGCTCGCTGACGACGAAGGCGGGCGCGAGCACGATCAGGTCGTCGCTCTTGAGCTTCTCCGCCTGCTCCCTCGGCCAGAGCGTGGCAGCGGACTGCATGAAGAACCTGCGCTCGCGTTCGTGCGCATGCTTCGACAGGAACGCGCGAAACGGCTCTCGCCCCGCATCCATGGCGGTGGTCACGCGTTCGGTGAAGTTGTCGCTCCGCCGTGCGGCCACCGCATCGGCCACCACGACGCCCAACGGCGCCAGGATGTAGAAGGTGAGTACCAGTGCCAGACCATTGATGACCATGGTCGAAGGCACCTGCTGCACGCCGAGCGCGTTGCGCACCAGCGTGAGCACGACGACGATCTTGGTGAACGAGGTGAGCGTCATCAGCGCGACCGGGGCGAGCCCCAGCATCGTGATGAGGAGCATCGTCCCGACGATGTCGTTCAAGCCGATCATGTGCGCTCTCCGGCTTCGGTGATGCGCACACCGAGCTGCCCGCCGACGTTCACCATTTCGCCCCGCGCAATCGTCCGGCCCTGGCAGCGCAGGCGCACCACGGCGCCATCGACCGGAACAGGCAGCACGAGCACGTCGCCCGGCGTCAGTTCTGCGGCCTCGGAGACGGTGAGGTCGGGGCCGTCGATCTCATACCGGATTTCCATGGGCAGCCGGGCCAGCGCCCGCAGGCCGCCATCCTCGGCTTCGGCGGCCGAAACGGTGGTATAGCCATCTCGCTCGGGAATGGCTTCGAAGTCGTGCGTGACCTCTTCCCCGAATGGGTCGGTGATCATGATCTTGTCCTGTTTGTCGATGCGCGCTTGCGCCAGCCATGTGCGACTCTTTGCCGAGACGATGCGCAAGTGCACCTGGTCCGTGAATCCGCCGAACACCGCATCGCCTGGACGCAGTGCTGCAAGGCGCGCGCGCGCCATGCGACGGGCGCCCAGTGCGACACAGGTACGCAGTGGCCACTGAAGCAGGCGCCGCGTCGCGATCGGCATGCGTTCGATCAGTGCGGCTTCCAGTGCCCGCGCCAACGGTTTCGCGTGCTCGTCGGGCAGCAGATCGACCTCGAATGGCCCGAGGCGAATCGCGATGCGACGCGGGTCGTTGCGCCAGGACGTGGCGGCGTCCGACAGTCCGCTGACCGACTCCACCGGACAGCCTGCATTGCGCAGTTGAGCGGTGATGTCCGCGAGCAGCAGATTGGTTGCGGCATCCCGTCGATGGCTGTCCTGCAGATCTCGCAACGGCAGGAGTTGTGGCCATTGGCCGGCGCTCAGTGCAATGTCGATCTTCGACGCGGCGCCATGCACGGTCAGGCGCAGCAGATGTGAAGGAGATGACTCATCCGTCCTCGGTTGCAGCCCCTCCTGCAGCTTGCCAGAACGCCGGACGATCGCTTGCCAACGCGCCTGCAGCGGATCCAGCCGCGCCAGCGCGCTGGAGAGTGCAGTAGAGGAGTCGGCAGATGCTTGCATGGCTTTCACTTTAGGCAGTCGACCATCACCGCAAGGTCTCGACGCGAAGGTGAATCCACTGTCGCGAAGCGGCAGATGAGTTAATTGCATTGCCGTATAACCAAATTGCATCCCGCGATGAACAGCCCAAATCCAGACCTTGCATCGGCCTGTTGCATTGCGTTCGTTTACCGACGCATGGCTTCGCATAGCTGCCGCGGGCTCCAGTCCGGCGCACATACGATTGGCGCATCG
>CAIQMJ010000951.1 GCA_903872875.1 uncultured Variovorax sp. | reverse complement strand
TTGAGCTTGCCGGCGCGCACGTACGACATCGACGCGATCGAATCGAACATCGCCTGCACCTGGCCGCCCAGCAGGTCGTTGAGCGCCGGGCCGTTGCCGCGGTAGGGCGCATGCACGATCTCGAAGCCGCCCAGCGAGGCGAGCAGCTCGGCGGCGATGTGCGGGCTCGATCCGTTGCCGGACGAGGCGAACACCACTTCCTTCGGATGCGCCTTGGCGTAGCTGACCAGCTCGGGCACGGTCGACACCGGCAGCTTGGGCGACACGAAGAGCACGCTCGGTGCGTCGGCCATGATCGTGACCGGCACCAAAGCCTTCGGGTCGTAGGGCAGCTTCTTCATCAGCAGCGGATTGCCGATGTAGCCGAAGGCGGTCAGCAGCAGCGTGTAGCCGTCGCCCGGCGCGCGTGCCACGACGGCGGTGCCGATCGAGGTGCCGCCGCCGTTGCGGTTGTCGATCACCACCGGCTGGCCCCAGCGCGCCGACAGCGCCGGTGCAACGAGGCGCGCCAGGTTGTCGGTCAGCCCGCCGGCGGCGTAGGGCACGACGATGGTGACCGGCTTGTCGGGAAAAGTGTCGGCGCCGGCCCATGAAAAGCAGCAGCAGCCGAGTGCAACAAGGATTCTGTGAATGACACGCATCGTCGACCTCTGCAAAAAGTTTACCTAACGGCCGGTAAGTTACAGAGCGGGTTAACCCTGTCAGGCCATATCGGTGGTTTCTGCGCCCGCGGTCGGGCGGGCGGGGGACGGTGTCGGGCCGCAGCGGTCCGCGAGGGCGGACGGCGGCCGTCGTCCGTCAGCGCGTGGTGCGAAGGCCGTTGAAGGCCATGTCGAGGTACTGGTCGATCACCTCTCGGGTGGTCAGCCGGCCGTTGACCGAATGCCAGCGCGAGATGTGGTTGAGCATCGACAGCAGCATGCGGCCGGCCATCGCCTGATCGACCGGACGCACCTCGCCGGCCTTGACGGCTTCGGCGATGGCGTCGCGCAGCAGATGCTCGTACTCGTCGCGCAGGTTCACCGCGCCGGCGCGCGGGCTGTTCTCGCTGCCCGACCAGAAGGCGTTGGAGCCGGCGATCCAGGAATCGCGGTACTGGTCCAGCCGGTCGGCCGAGGCCTGCATGAACAGGCGGATGCGCTCCAGCGGCGACCTGGCCTGCGCCATCGCGCTGCGCACCGAATCCACCAGCGCCTGCATCGACTCCAGCACGATGCGCTCGTACAGCGCTTCCTTGTTGGGGAAGTGGTAGTACAGCGCGGCCTTCGTGATCTGAGCTTCCTCGGCGATGTCGCGCAGCGAGGTGCCCTCGAAGCCGTACTTGGCAAACAGGCGGCACGCGATCTCGGTGAGCTGTTCCTGGCGCACGTCGGACTTGCGTCGGGAGCCGCGCTCCGGCTCCGACGTTTCGGCGACTGTGGGTGGATTGGCCATCGGCGTGGGTCCTCTTTGTCTTCGTATGGCTGGGGCGCTGCTGCGCCGTCAGCGGCCAGTGTAGACCGGCGCCCGCTTCTCCAGAAAGGCCCGCTGGGCCTCCTTCGCGTCCTCCGTCTTCGAGAGTGCGACGGTGTTGCCCTGCTCGTAGCGGTAGGCGTCGCGCGAGGGCATCACCTGCGTCATGCGTGCGGCTTCCTTGGCCAGGCGAAGCGCGATCGGGCTCTTGGACGCGATCTCCTTCGCGAGCTCCATCGCGTAGGGCATCAGTTCGGCGGCCGGCAGGCAGGCCTCGACCAGGCCGAGGCGGTACAGCTCCTGGCCGCTGACCTTCATGCCCGTGTAGAACATGCGGCGCGCGCGCGAGCGGCCGAACACTTCCTGCAGGAAGGTAACGCCGCCGGCCAGGCCGACGTTGATCTCCGGCATCGACACGTACGAATCTTCCGAGGCGACCCAGATGTCCGCGGCCATCACCAGCCCGAAGCCCGCGCCCATCGCCGGACCGTTGATGGCCGCGATGATCGGCTTGGCGCACTCGACCACCGCGTAGAAGGATTCGCGCACCAGCCGGTTGTGGCGGCCGTAGGCGCCGGGCGTGGTGCCCAGGTTGGGCCGCTCGCGGATGTCGGCGCCGGCCGAGAACACCTTGCCGCTGCCCGTCAGCACGATCACGGACACGTCGTCGCGGTCCGACAGTTCGTCGAATACCTGGGTGATCTCACTGCGCAGTTCGGCGTTCTGGGCATTCACCGGCGGGCGGTTGAGCGTCACGACGGCGATGCGGTCCTGCACGTCGAGCAGCAGGGTCTTGTAGTCCATAAAGGTCTCCTTGGATGACAACATCCGTGCCGGACAGTCGCTGGGCGATTAATTACCTGTCGCACGGTAAGTTTAATGTGTCGCAGATCGACGGCTTTGACAAGTCGGGCTTGCACCGCCTCCGGAAGGATCTGTCGCAGGTGGGACATGGCGGGGTGGCAGCTGCGCGACGCATCGTCCTACCGAGCGCCGCTCGCTCTTCCGGCTTGCGACGCGGCTCGGGATCGGTTTCCCTCGACGAATAGCCGCCGCAGTCGCCAGCAATGCCAGGGGCGCGCCGCGCGGATCGTCGATTTCCTGCCTTTTCTTGATCATTCCTTGTCTTGGGCTGCCCGACCCGGGCCGCGCAATGCGCACTGTTGCGGAGTATTTGCCATGGGTGTGCCCCACGAACACGAACCGCTCGCTGTCCCGGATGCCGCGCGCTTCGCCGATCAGATGATCGGCCTGGTGAGCCACGACCTGCGCAACCCGCTGTCGACCATCGAGATGGGCACGCAACTGCTGGCGCGCGGCGAGCTCGGCGCGCGCGAGCGCCGGGTGCTGTCGCACATCGCCAGCGCCAATGGGCGGGCCCAGCGGCTCGTGGCCGACCTGCTCGACCTGGCATTGGTGCGCTTCGGCCACGGGCTGGCCGTTGCGCCTGCGCCGGTGCCTTTGCACACATTGGTGGCGGAGTGCGTCGAGTCGCTGGCAAGGACGCACACCGATGCGCTGCTGGAGCACGACCGGCTCGGAGAAGGTGTCTGTCATGCGGATGCGGGCCGCCTGGTGCAGCTGGTCGGCAACCTCGTCGCCAACGCCGTGGCCTACGGCGCGCCCGGACGGCCGGTGATCGTGGCGTCGATCGTCGAGCCGGACGCCTTCCGCGTCGCCGTCCATAACGAAGGCCCGCCGATTGCACCGGAACGGATGCCCGGTCTCTTCGAGCCGGCGATGGCCCGCAGCACCACGCCGAGCGGACGAACGGTCGGGCTGGGCCTGTTCATCGTGCGGCAGATCGCGCTCGCGCACGGCGGCGACGTGCAGGCGCGTTCGGACGCGTCGGGCACCACCTTCACCGTGAGTTTCCGGCGCGACACGGAGGCGTAGTGCCTGCCGCGCCCGGTCGATGCTGGCCCGGATTTGCGTCATTCAGGCCGTCTTCTGCGCGACGGGTCGCCGCAATCATGGCGTTCGATCCAGTCAGCACCCGGTGATGCGCTCGCCTCGATAGCATGAACGAACTCGACATCCTCGCGCCGACGTATTCGTGGAGGCGTGCTGTTCAACCCAACAGAGTTCTTTCATGAAAACCGAGTCGCCATCGCCACTTGTCCCCTATTACCCCGACAAGTACAGCCAGGCCAATTTCAACGGTCGCATTCCACGAGAAGAACGCGTGGCTGATCTACCTGGATGGCGAGTCGATGCGCGCCGGCGTGTCTGCCGGGACTGGGCAGCGGTCTACTGCAAGACCGTCAGCGCAGATACCAACTGGTAGGACGGCGATTTCCTGGCGGGCATACAGACGGAAGAGGGCGCAGCGAACGCCATGGCCGGTATGTGCAATGAGGTGTACCCAGAATTCTGGGACGCGCCCGGCCATGTACCACGACTCCAATAAGACGCCGAACCGTAAACGGACTCCAATTCCAGCCAGATCGGCGGCGGAGACGTTGGGGCCTCTTGGCATAGCTGATTTTCTGGGTCCGGGCATGTTGCCCAAGCTCTATTTCATACTGAACGGCAAAACGCTGGACATCGTTTCGCTGGATGTGAATCTTGAATTGCTGTTGCGCTGGCAGAGCCAACCACGCAGTTCTGTCCGCCGCGTGACCTAGCCTGCCGTTCGTCGCAGGCGGTCTCAGCCTGCAGACAATCTGCCCGAGCTGCCGCAGCGCGCGGTACACGCCGTCCGCGAACGGCCAGCCGCAGCTGATGCGCAGGTAGTGGTCGACGCGCGATATGTTCGAGATCACGGCATCGGCTGACAGCAACACTCCGGCACCGTCGGTGGCGTTGTCTGCAGCCATGTTCGGGTGCCGCCCGCGGTAACGGTGAACCCATCGCGCAAGTGCTTACCGGATGCGAACTCCATACACACCTGTTCCCGAAATCACGCGAAGAGGCCGCACTCATCAAGATCTACCAGCGCTTTTCGGGCGTCTCTGCCAATACGCTCGTGCAGTGCGCCACCGCTTTTGCACGTTCGTCTCGAAGCCGTTGCCATTGGTTCGCCTGCCAGACCGTCCATTCGAACGGTTCCGATTGGTACGCGCAGACGGCGGGCGGACGCATGAAGCCCGCGCGGCCAAGTTCAGCGCCGAAGTTCAGACGAAATAGTTCATCCGAGCCCGAGAGGTTTTCGTAGACAAGGTGCCACGCACGAGGATGCAATGGCGTGTCAGCCTCTTTCGGAATCTGGCTTGCCTCTTCTATCTCCTCCGGCGTGGAGCCGTCCTTCAACGCGGTATCGCGCGCAGCTGCCACACGTCGCCGATAGATCCCGGTCGCGATGCGGCTCAAGGCGTCGTTCAAATCCGAGATGGCTGGATTGACTGCGACGGGGTCGCCTTCGAGTTCTTCGAGCCTGTCGCCTTCAAGATCATCCTTGGAGAAACTGCGCCCACCGAGGCTGACGCCGCCCGAGAGTAGCGACATGGCGACATTCAGCGCAACTTTGGCTCCAAGCAGGTTCAGGGTGGCCTCACGCCGGACCACACGCAGCCCTTCGATGCCAGGTTTGTAAGCGCCGCGATCGAAGCGCAGGCGCGTTAGAGCGGACTTCTCAGCGGTAGCAGCGTCCGTGGCGTCCGGCATTGGAGTCGATGCTGCGGTTGATCGGCCAGGTGCTGACGTATTCGGTTCGGCGTGTACGGCGAAATTGCCGATTGCGATTGCCGCGGCAGCGTATCGCAAGACGATACGTGGGTTCATTGAACTTAACTCCTTCAATTTCTTATTCAATCGACCGGCTTCAAAACTCGATGGAAAGCACCGGGTCAATTGGATTCAACGTGCTCGCCCGCAGCAAAGCCCAAGCTGCCGCTGCCGCTGCCGCTGCCGCTGCCGCTGCTGCTGCTGCCGTGTCGTTCCCAGGGCATTGGCTCGTTTCAGCCGAGTGCCCTCTTGTGGCGACATACTCGCGCTGCTCTATCCAGAGTTCTTTGGCCGAGGCTGCGATTGGTACGGGACAATCGGTGGTATCGACATTGGGTCGACAGGAGTGATGGGTTCAAGCTTCACTGACTCGATGATTTGATGGAACAAGTTGAGCAGAGTCTCATGCTCCATGCCGTGTTGACGCACCGAATAGTCCAAGCTCGCGCTGAATGTCAAATGCATCCAGTAAGGTGTGTCGGGAATCTTCAACGTCCAATACTCGATGGGCTGAATCAGCCCCGTTCCGCTCAAATCCTTCGGCGGGACTTTCTTGACGAGCCAAGTACGAGCATTGATTATTCTTGGTATAGCGCCGGTGATCCAAGCGTCGGTTCCTTTAGCAGGGTCGGGTTTAATGATGGAAAGGGACATTCCATTTCGGGATGCTGCAAAGAACTGCCCGCAGAAAGGGGTGTACTTTCCCTCAAATCTTCTATCCCCCGATCGACGCTCGCCAAGTAACTCATAGCTCCGTTCGCCGAATACGATCTGACCGGGCGCTCTTTCAAATGTCGTTCCCATATAAACCCTCCCGTCTTTCTCGAACATCGGTGCATTCGACTCGTTTGCCAATGCTGGATAACCGGGGATGCGCTGAAAGACGTTCGATGGATACAGGCATGGCCGCACACCTGTTCCTTGAACCCATGCATGGCTAATCCGCCATTTCTCGACAAATCGAAACGAGTAGCTTCCTCCGATTGCAACCGGTCCTTTGGGTTGAGCCACACCTCCGACGTAGAAGTTGTCATCCACGACCTGTCCCAGCAAGTTGTGCCCCGCACAGCCGCAAACGGTTACAGCAGTGCTCGCTGTCCACAAGGCTGTCTTGATGATTCGCCGCATCACTTGCTCCCCACAGACGGTACAAGCTTCCCGCCCTGATAAGTGATCACATTCCCTGCCTGCTGATTGGTCGGTCGTGGCCCACCAGGAACAGGGTTCGCTATCGTGATGCAACCTATCGCGCCAGTGCCATAACAACTGTGCGCACTGTTGTTGGACTTCACAACGTTGTAGAACTCGAGGATCGCGGCCATCGCGTCACCTGGATTCCCAGCGGCAATGACTGAGACCGGGTCGTTCGCCATGTATGTCGCTGTGATGTTCTGTGATGCGGCATCGGAGCCAACAACCAGCGTGCCAGCCACCGTGTAAGTTGGTACAGAAACGGCCATTCCAACGCCCTCGATCTTTAACAACTCATTCAAGTAACCGTTCTCCGCAGCAATGTTGAACGCATTGGTCTGCACGATGGTGCCCCGGCTATGCCCC
>CAIQMJ010000950.1 GCA_903872875.1 uncultured Variovorax sp. | reverse complement strand
TTAGGCGAGTGGTTCGTGATTATGAGAGCTCTTATCCCACCGGAGAAGACGAATGGGAGGCCCCCGAAGAAATAACTAACTATCCAAATACTCTGGTTGGGCACAAAGAACTTAATGGAATGTCATCTGTTCCAGATACGGTTCGGGATATTTACACTCAATCGGTCGATGCAATTGGAGCAAAATCAAATACTCTTGCCGGCATTGGATTAAGAGCCACCATAGAGGCGATATGCAATGATCGTTCTATATCTGGCAGGGATTTGGAAAAGAGAATAGATGCGCTAGCGAAGCATGGAATGATTTCGCAAAAAGACGCGGAGCGGTTGCATGCAATTAGATTTTTAGGAAACGATGCTGCGCATCAAGTGAAGCGTTCAGATGCGAGAAATCTACGGATAGCTCTTCGAATTATTGATCACCTGCTTGTAAATATTTATATTTTGGACGGTGAGGCAGACGGGCACCTCGACACCATTTTAAAATCATTTGATGATTTTGAGTTGCTTTTGGGGAAAAAATTAAAAGATTTTTCTTCGGGAGATGAGGTTCCCTTGGCCAAAATATTTGGCCGCGACCTGCGGCGGTTCCATGGGTATTTCCCGGTGTTAGAAAAAGAACTTGCTTCTCGGGTGGCGCAAGGTGCCTATGGCAAGATTAGAATTGGTAAAATTGACAATTATTCGGGCTCCAAGCAGCCAGTTCAGCACTATATTGTTGTTTAACTGATGCTGGCTCGCTAGCTTCTTACGGCCCTCATCGCCGCAAGAACCGGAGCTGCAAAGAATATTTGTTTTGCATCGGCAAAACCTTCTTTTTCTATGGCAAGCCCGAGTGCTGGCTTGCTTGTAGGGCTTGCTCTTGTAATATCAAAAGATGTCATTTCATATCCGTCGCTAACATCCAGTCCAATCACTTGTAGCTTTTCTCCTACAATAGGCATTTGGCCTATGGGTAGATTTAAAGGGTCCTTCATGTCGCGAATCCACACCTCACTAGTCCAAATTAATGCGGAAGCTCTTAGTGATGCAGCACGTTCTGCGATAGTTCGCCAGAATATAAATTTATCTGATTGATGCGTGAATGCTGTGGAAATAAAATCTATCTGTTTCCAATGATCATCGTATAGGAAAAGCATGGGCACATGATTGCCATTGACTTCAAATGTGATGCGCGCCATTTTTGTGTGGAGGTCATGGACTTCTTTCAGTGATGTCGGTTTTGGAGATGACTTGACTTCTTTTGCTAGTTCAAGTATTTCCGACGGCGCTGCATAGTCCTTGTCTCTGCTGACAAAGAAGCTTTTCGATCGTCCAACCCCCTGTTTATTCAACCTCATGTAACGAGTGGCCCCGGGATCTTGGGCTATTGATCCAAGCGCAATTGGATGGGGGATTGATGTGTCTAATTTATATCCGAGATGGCCGGACAGAGTCTCACAAATTTTATGCATCCGTCCATAGATGTATATAAGTGCTTGACCAAGTTCATGGTCGGCTAGCGAGTTGGCGACCCATCGCCGCTCGATTTTGAGAACTGCGCCGTCGGCGATGCCGGGAGGTAGTGATGCCCTGGCGCGGCGAACAAGTTTATCTAGATTTGCTTTTAGAAGTTCTGTTCGATCGGTGGACAAGACCATATCTTCCGAAGATTCGTGGGAGAATAATAAGCTTGTGCGCAGTTCACTGCCCATGTCGAGGTCGCCCTCTTTTTCAATAACATTCCGGGCGTTCTTGGCCCAAGTCATTATTTTGTCGTTTCCCCAAGCGTCTATGACATTCGGTTTGTACCAAGCATCGAAGTTAGGTATTGATGCTTTATTTTTTTGTACAATGAATGTGACTGTTCTGGATGTTTGCAGAAACTGATTGGTGTTCTGACGAAATAAATCCGGGTCAAAATAGGTGGATTCACAGTTTTTTAGAAGCTGCGAGAGATCCCGAAGTCGTCGTTCCCAGGGTTGCATGAAGGCTTGTGCTTATGTTTGCTACTGATCTTGCCGTTTGAATATTGCAATCAATTGATCGGTTGTAAACGTTCCATGTAATAGGTCTGCTTTAATCGAGATTACAGCATCGACGATGGGCGCATAGTAAGCTAGTAGAGGTGAGTGGCTGTTGACGACTGCATCCTTGAGTTCCGGGTAGCGATCCAGCTCGTTCACCAAGAATCTGGCGATGCTCAAGTGTCTGCCTTCATTGTTCGCATCGAATCCCTCGAACACTGGGATTTCGGTGCGTTTGGTTTCGAAAAGAAATCTTCCGATATCAGCTTTTTCAAAGCTGAATTTGAGAATTCGCCATGCATCCATGATTCCCAGGACTTCGACCAGTTCGGGTGGCTTGGGCGATCCGTCGCTCAGACAATCAAGTTTCCACTCTAGGGCCCAAAAATGGTTGCCCGAAACGACACCTCGAATGAAGTCAGGATCAAGGCTGGGTGTTGGGTACTTAAGGGCTTCCAATAGGTCGCTAACCATTAAGAGGATGGCCTTCTCTGCGCTCGAAATCACCATGATGCTCCAGTAGATTTTTAATGATTGGTCGTGGAAATGCAGGTTTTATTTCGATTGAAGGCTTGGTGATGCAC
>CAIQMJ010000949.1 GCA_903872875.1 uncultured Variovorax sp. | reverse complement strand
TGGCGACGAGTTCGCGATCCTGATGCCTGCGACCGACGAACGTGGGGCACAGGCCGCGCGTGATCGGGTCGCCTCGCTGCTCGAACTCAACAACCAGTTCTACGCCGGCCAGACCGGTCTGATCCTCAGCCTGGCGGTGGGCATGGCGACCTGCCATGGGGCCAACGACACGCTGGATGCAGCGCTTCTGCGCGCCGACCGGGCGATGTATGAGGACAAGGCGCGGCACTACCGTGAACATGAATTGGGCCGCGACTCACGGTGAATCAGGTGGCGTCGCATTTGCACAAATAGTGCACAAAAACGCCCTTCCACGGGACGCTTTGGATCAACAATAGCTGCTCGTCCACGAAAGGGCGGCCAGCTTCTCCCCCGCTACGTAGCCCATCGATCTCTCGTTCAACAATGCCTTCCCGCGTCGTCGCCGGTCACTTCAAGGTTTGCGACGGGCGGATTCTCTGGGCCGACGAGGACGCGCACAAACTGCTCGGATACGCCCCCGGCGAACTGGCCGACGTGCCGCTGGTCGACGTGTATGCCTCGGGTGCCGCAGGTACGACGGGCACCGAGATTCTGGTCCCGGCCCTTGGTGTGGTCGAGTATCCCGGCGTCAGCCTGGTTGGCAGTCAAGGCCGGGAGGCCCAGGTCGACATGCGCGGCGATCGCATGGAGGACCGCTGCATTCTCTGGACTTTTTCCCTGAGCTCGCGCGGACTGCGTGGCGAACGGCTCGATGTACTGTCGCGGCGCGATCCACTCACCCGTCTGCCCAATCGCATTCCTTCGATCGATGAGCTCGACCAGACGCTTCATGTCCACGCCGGCCATCCGGGCCGCCTGCTGGCCGTCTGCTATCTGGACATCGACCGCTTCCGTGATATCAACGACCGGTTCGGGCCGGAGGGCGGCGATGCCGTGCTGCGCGAGGTGGCGCGTCGCCTCAAGGCTGCCGCACCGTACGACGCGACGGTGGCGCGAATCGGTGGGGACGAATTCGCGCTGGTCCTTTCTTTCACCGGCCGAAAGCAGTGCGAGGAGTTTGCCGAGCAGCTGCTCGCGCGGCTCACGCATCCGTACCGGCTGCAGGATCGGCTGGCGCGCCTGCGTGCCAGCATGGGCGTTGCGTTGATGCCGTATGGCGAACAAGAGACCGAGGTGATGCTGCAGCACGCGCAGAACGCGGTTTTCCTTGCCAAGCGGCCGGGCGGCAGCAACATCCATTTCTTCGACGCGAGCCAGGCACGCGACGAACAGCAGGAGCGCCAGGTATTGCTGGCCATCAAGGAGGGCTTGCAGCGCAATGAATTCCTGCTGGCCTATCAGCCCAAGGTCGACATGCGGTGTGGCGTGGTGATCGGCTTCGAGGCGCTGATCCGCTGGCAGCATCCCGAGCGTGGGCTTTTGCAGCCGGCGGAATTCGTGAATCTGATCGAGGACCACGAGCTGGTCGAGGACCTCGGCGACTGGGCCATCGGCGAGGCAGTGAGCCAGGCGGCCGAATGGCTCAGCCTGGGTGTGAAGACCGCGGTGAGCGTCAACATCAGCGCGCGGCACATGCTGCGGCCCGACTTCCTGCAACGGCTCAACTTCCACCTCGGACGCTTTCCGCAATTGCCGCCTGGCGTGCTGGAACTGGAGATTCTCGAGACCACGGCAATCAAGGATTTTGCAGCCGTGTCGCAGTTCATCACGGCTTGTACCGAGATGGGTGTGCCGGTCACCATGGATGACTTCGGTACCGGCTATTCATCACTCGCCTATCTGCGCCGGTTGCCATTGAGTTCGCTGAAGCTCGACCAGTCCTTCGTGAGCGGCATGCTCGACGATCCCGAGGATCAGGCGATCGTCAAGGGAATCCTTCTCCTGGCGCAGGCGCTCGGGCGCAAGACCATCGCCGAGGG
>CAIQMJ010000948.1 GCA_903872875.1 uncultured Variovorax sp. | reverse complement strand
GGGCAGGCGGCTGTCACAGGAAGTTTTCGTCATGAGGAGGGGGCGATCGACGCGGCAAGGAATGAAGACGCGCTCGTCTCGAAGGCAGGCGTGCGCAGCAGAAAAAAAGAAGAAGGCGGCGGGGCGACGCCCCTGGCCATTCAATTGCAAAGGGTGCCCGCTGGCATCAACACACCGCAATCCACCAGGCTGAACAGGCGCGCATTGCCGGGTGCGCCGGCCGTGGGGACGGCACGGAAAAGCCCCTGGCTTTCGGGCCCGCTGAAGTCGCCGAGCGTGTCCGCAACACGTTGGGTGAGCCGGCTGCCAGGTGGGGCCGAAGACCCGAGGCCCGCCACCTCCTGCAGGGCGCTGTTGTAGGCGACCACCAGCGCCGGGCCGCCAAGGGCCGACTGGGCAGCGTCGCCCGGCTGAATGGTCAGTGCGCCGTCGACGAAGACCATGGCGTAGTTCATCGCGCTCTGGCCCATCGGGGTGATGGTGTAGCGGCCCGCTGCGCTGGCGCCCTGCGCCGAGCCGGTGTATCCCACTGCGCCGGCCAGCACCGACGACGTGTCGCCCACCACGAAGCCGCTGTAGGTCACCCCATTGCCACCGAAATAGGCGATGCCATCTGCCAGCTTGCTGTCGGGGTTGGCCGTGACCGTCAGAAGCGCGGGCGTGACCGAGAGGGCCGTGGCGTTGCCGGCCGCCTGATGGAACACGTAATTGCCATGGTTCGCGCTCAGTCCCGCGCCGGTGATGCCATAGGCGCCGACGTTGCTGGCGCTGCCCGCTGTCGTCGTGAAGGCGAGCGTACCGGTGGTGGCGCCGGACAGGGTCTCACCGTTGACGAAGCCCGTGACGCTGCCGGTCAGCGCCGGATTGGCGCTGCCGTACAGCCGCGTCGCGGTATCGGCCGTGACCGTGAGTTCGGCCCTGTCGATGTCGACGATGGCGATACCGCCCACCAGCGTGTAGTTGACTGCGGCGGCTCCCGACAGGCGCAATCCCGCCGTGTCGACAGCCTGGCCGATGCCCGCGTTCGGACTCTGGAGCGTACCGGTTCCGCCGACATTCAGATCCACTGCATCGTTGTTGACGACATTGGCCAGGGAAAAGACGCTGCCGGCTACGGCGGTGGTGCCGTCGTAGGTCCGGCTGCCGCTCAGGTCGAGACTGCGGGCACCGATGGTCAAGGTGCCGCTGGCCGCCTGCAGCGTGTAGCCGACAGCGGTCGTGCCCGTCAGATCCACCGTGATGTCGTAAGCCGCACCGCCCGACACGCCCCCTGCGCGCGTGGCGCTTGCCTGGGCACCTGCGCTGGCCAGCACAGGCGCAGAACCCGCGAGCGTGACAGCATCCGTCGCCGCGTCCGTGAAGGCCTGGCCGTTCGCTGCGCCCGTGTCGGCCGCGGCCGTGGTGACGGTGTAGGTGAACTGTGCCGGGTCGAACACATCGCCGTAGACCTTGGTGGCGTCGGCAGCGGTGACGATGCCCGTTTTCGTGCTGGCGAAGACGAATCGGCTGCCTGCGTCCGCCACGGTCGGGCTTGCCGCGTCGTAGGCGGTGTTCCAAAGCGCCAGGTTGCCGGAAACGAGACCTCCGAACACATCGGCGGAGGGCGTCTGGCTCCACACCACATAGCGTCCGCCGCTGGTCACGCTCAGCCCATTGGCACCCGCGTTGTTGATGAAGTTGCGCCCGGCCAGAAGAATCGCATCGCCCGCAGCGGTCGCGCTGATGCTGCCTTGCAGCGTGATGTCGCCCGTGGTGACGATATGCGTGCTGGTTGAAGCAATACCCGCCGCCTGCACCGTGACAGGCGCGGCCCCTGCGTCCACACCGACCCAACCTCCATTGGCATTGGACAGCGCGACGGCGCCGGCTCCCCGGATGATCACGGCCGCGCCGGCCCCATTGCTGATGCCCGTGCCTGCCGCCAGAGTCACGTTGCCGCCGCTCGTGGGAGCGATGGTTCCATCGATGCCGAGGCTGGTGCCGGCTGTCACTTCGATGGATGTGCCCGTGATGCGACCTTGCGACCCATCCACTCCGTTGCCGCCGACACCGCCCACGCCGCCGATGCCGGCAGCGCCAGCATCCAATGTCACAGCCGCCTGGCCGATCAATGCGACATCGAGCGTGATGTTCCCGCCGTCGCCACCGGCCCCGCCGGCGCCCAGGTTGCCAGAGACGTTCTGGCCGTTGCTGCCCGCCCCGCCGTTGCCAGCCACCAGCGTGATGTCGCCAGCGGTGCCCGTGGTCACGATGCCCACGAGTCCACCGACCGTGCCCACCGTGATATTGCCGCCCGCCACGCCGGCGCCGCCATCGACCGTCCTGATCACGACGTCGCCATTGGTGCTGCTGGCCGCGACGGTGAAGTCGCCCGTGTTGGTGGCATGGATGCCGCCGCTGCCGGTATTGGTCAGGGCCGCGCTCGCGACCTGCGTCAGCAGCGGCGCAGCGCTGCTGCCGATGCCTGTCTTCGCGGTGGCATTCAGGCTCACGGCATTCACTGCGCCGGTGCCTGCGTCGTCCGTGATGGCCGCGCCTGCATTCAACGTGACCGCCGTTCCGGTCAAGGCGGCATCGAGCGCAATGTCACCGCCGGTGCCCATACCACCGCCAAGACCAACGCGGGCCAGATTGGGGTTGTTAGCGTCGACGATGAAGCCGCCATTGCCGCCGCTGCCGGCCGTGCCTGTATTCAAGGCAACAGCCGCCTGACTGGTCAGCGCCGCATTGAGTTCGATGTGGCCGGCATTCCCGCCGCTGCCGCCATTGCCGCCGTCGTTGAAGACCACGCCACCGTTGCCACCGTTGCCAGACGTGCCTGCATTCAAGGCAGCAGCCCCCTGAGCGGTCAATACCGCATCGAGCGCAATGCTGCCGCCATCTCCACCACGGCCACCCGCGCCTCCACCGATGAGAACGCCCGAGGAAAAACTGAAGCTGGCGCCCCCGGTGCTGCCGCTCCCACCATTGCCGGCAGCGCCTGCATTCAACGTCACCGCTGCCCCGCCGGTCAATGCCGCGTCGATGGCGATGCTTCCGCCTTTGCCGCCATCACCGCCGTTGCCGCGAAGGCCGCTGTTACCTAGATATTGGTTTGTGCTGATGAAGGCGGTGCCGCCGCTGCCTGCCGTCCCTGCATTGAGAACAACGGCGCCCCCACCGGTCAATGCCGCATGGAGGGCGATATCGCCGCCATTGCCGCCGTTTCCACCGTTGTCTCCGCCGGAGCCGCCATTGCCGCCGCTGCCGGCAGAGCCAGCGTTCACTGCAACAGCGGCCTGACCGGTCAATGCCGCGTTGATGGTGATGCTGCCGCCACTTCCCCCGTTGCTGGCAACGGTGCCGCCGTTAGCGTCGCTGCCCGCCCCGCCATTGCCAGCCATCAGCGTGATGCCGCCAGCGGTACCCGTGGTCGCGATGCCCACGAGGCCACCCACCGTGCCCACCGTGATGTTGCCGCCGTCCAGACCGGTGCCGCCATCGGCCGTCCTGATCACGACATCGCCGTTGGTGCTGCTGGCCGCGACGGTGAGGTCGCCAGCGTTGGTGACATGGATGCCGCCGCTGCCTGTGTTGGTCAGGGCGGCACTGTCGACCTGCATCAGCAACGGCGCGGCACTGCTGCCGATGCCCGTCACGGCATGGGCGACCAGGCTCACGGCATTCACTGCGCCTGTGCCTGCGTCGTCCGTGATCGCCGCGCCGGCATTCAACGTGACCGCCGTCCCCGTCAACGCTGCATTGAGCGCGATGCCTCCGCCCGTACCGCCAGAGCCTCCCGAGCCTCCGTAGTACGCGTGGCCGCCACGGCCACCGACACCGGCCGCTCCGGCATTCAACGAGACATCCGCCTGACCGGTCAACGTCGTATTGAGTGTGATGCTTCCGCCGTTGCCAGCGTTGCCGCCATTGCCGGCAAAGTAGGCATAGCGCGCGTCGCCGCCGTTGCCACCGTTGCCGGCCGCACCTGCGCTCAAGGCAACAGCCGCCTGACCCGTCAGCGCAGCATTGAGCGTGATGCTGCCGCCACCGCCGCCATTGCCGCCATTCCCCGCTGAGTCTCGGGCGCTGCCGCTGTCGCTGCTGCCGTTGCCGCCATTGCCGGCCGCACCGGCCTTCAACGTCACAGACGCCTGGCCCGTCAACGTCGCATTGAGCGTGATGTTGCCGCCGTTGCCGCCAGCGCCGCTGGCCCCGCTGCCGTAGTAACCGCTTCCCCCGACGCCGCCAACGCCGCCCGTTCCAGCAGTCAACGAGACATCGGCCCGACCGGCCACCAATGCAGCGAGTGTGATGCTGCCACCGTTGCCTGCGCGGCCACCATTGCTGCCGTAGTTGCCGCCGTTCGCATCGTTGATGCCGTTGCTGCCGTTGCCCCCATTGCCAGCCACCAGCGTGATGTCGCCAGCGGTACCCGTGGTCACGATGCCCACGAGTCCACCGACCGTGCCCACCGTGATGTTGCCGCCCGCCACGCCGGCGCCGCCATCGGCCGTCCTGATCACGACATCGCCATTGGTGCTGCTGGCCGCGACGGTGAAGTCGCCCGTGTTGGTGGCATGGATGCCGCCGCTGCCGGTATTGGTCAGGGCCGCGCTCGCGACCTTCGTCAGCAGCGGCGCAGCGCTGCTGCCGATACCGGTCGCGGCGCGGGCGCTCAGGCTATTGGCAGTCACGGCAACCGTGCCGGCGTTGCCGATGATGGCGCCCGTTGCGCCGGTGCCTGCCGTGAGCACCACGCTGCCGGCCGCGCCGCTCGCGTTCAGACTGCCGCCGCCGCTGAAGTCGATGTTGCGCTGCGCGCTCAGGGTCAGGCCCGTGTTGGCCGACCAGCTGACGGACTGGTTGATCAAGACATCGCCGAGCGTGCCTTGGGCGCCGTCCGTGCTGCTGTAGACGACGTTGTTGTTGTTCAGGGCCGTGCCCAGCGCAGCGCCGGTGATGTCGCCCCCGTTGGCGAGGCTGTCGATCTTGAAGTCGGCCGGGTCGATCAGCCAGGTGCCCGTCTGGCCCGTCGCGGCATGCGTCGTGACGACAGCGCTGTCGGCAACCTTGACATGGGCAGCGCTGGTTTCGACGACCCCGCCATCCCCGGTGCCGGATGCCGACGCGTCGAGCGTGCCCGACACCGTGACGGCGCCCACGGCCATGTCAGCCAGGAGAAGGATGCGCCCGGCCTGGTGCTGCAGCGTTCTGGCCTCGATGGTGCCGCTGTTGTTGACGCTGGCGCGGCTCAGCGCGTCGAGCGCCTGGGCCGACAGGATGACCTGCCCGCCGTCGGCCCGGATCAATTGCCGGTTGTCGGCCAGCGCGTTCAGCGCGCCCTGGTCGATGCTGTAACTCAGCAGGCTGCCGTTGTTCAGCGTGAGCGTGACCTGATTGCCGGCCGCCAGCAGGACGGTGCCGCTTGTGGCACTGATGACGCCTTCGTTGCGCACTTCCGGCGCGAGCAGGGCGACATAGCCACCCGATGCGGCCGTCAGGGTGCCTTGATTCACCACCGCCGCCGTGCTGCCCGCGTCCTTGGTGAAGGTGTTCTTGCCGGCCATGAAATCGGCATTGCCCAAGCTCAGGGTCGAGGCGACGAGGCCACCCACATCGACCTGGGCACCAGGGCCGAACAGCACGCCGTTGGGGTTCAGGATGAACACCTGCCCGTTGGCGCTCAGGCTGCCCAGCAGACTGCTGGGGCTGCTGCCGGTGATTCGGTTCAGCGCAATGGCTTGGGCGTTTGGCTGAATGAAGTTGACCGACTCGCCTGCGGCCGTCGAAAAGGTGTTCCAGTCGATGGCCATGCGGGCGCTGGCCTGCGTGACGGTGGTGGTGCTGGCACCTTGACTGATGGCGCCGTTGCCCGCCACGACCTGACCGCCCGTCGGGCCTGCATGAGCGGCGCCCGCCAGCAACAGCCCCGCGCCGAGCACGTTCAGCACGGCCTTGCATCCGCACGCGGAAGCGATGTCGACACGGCTGCGGCTGGTACGCCCTCCCTTGCCGCGGCCCTTGGCGTTTTCGGCAACGGCCACCCATAGATTCAGGGCCTGGTTCCACACCAGGCGGTAGATGCGGTTCATGCTGGCGTGGCTTTTCATGGCTTGGTCTTGGGGTCCGGTGGTGGCACGGGAAAGCGCGTATGCCGTACTCGAAGACCGAGGCGAAGCACACACTGGCGCGTAATATGTGGAAGCAAGGTTACTCAGCCGCAGTACGCTGTCTGTCCCCAGAACAAGCGACACGCCAGCCACCGGTTGGCGGAAGAAAGGCGACGGCCATGCGGCACTATTCGTCTCTCGTCGCAGCCTGCACGCGCGCAGGCGCATCTGCACCATGGATCCAAGTACACCCATTCCCCTCATCCGCGTGGGCCTCGTGGAGGACGACGTCGAATTCCAGCTGGCATTGCGAGACGCCGTCGGGAACGCGCCCGACATGACACTGCTGTGGGTCGCCAGCACCCGCGCCCAAGGTTTGCAGGCGCTCGGCGACACACCCGTGGATGTGCTGCTGGTGGATCTGGGCCTGCCCGACGGCTCGGGCATCGACGTGATTCGTGCCGCACATGGGGCATGGCCGGATTGCGGCATCATGGTCAACACGGCTTTCGGCGACGAGGCACTCGTCATGCAGTCGCTGGAGGCGGGTGCCGCGGGCTACCTGCTCAAGGACAGCGCAGCACAAAGCATGGTGAGCGAGATCCGCAGCATCCATCAGGGTGGCAGCCCCATCAGTCCGTTGATCGCACGCCAGATACTGATGCGCTTCCAGCATCAGGGCAAGGCGCCGTCGGCCGTCATGCCGCAGGAGCCCGACAAGGCCCGTGCCGTCCTGTCGCCCCGCGAGCAGGAGGTGCTGGCGTTCATCACCAAGGGCTTCACCTCCGATGAAATCGCCGGCCTGATGTCCGTATCGCGCCACACGGTACTGACCTTCGTGCGTCGGATCTACAAGAAGCTCGTCGTGAGTTCGAAGGCGGAGGCCATCTACGAGGCGCGGCTTCAGGGCCTGCTCGATG
>CAIQMJ010000947.1 GCA_903872875.1 uncultured Variovorax sp. | reverse complement strand
GGTCGACTTCGCCGATAACTACGACGGCAAGGAGCAGGAACCCACCGTCCTGCCGTCGCGTATCCCGAACCTGCTGGTCAACGGCGCCGGCGGCATCGCCGTCGGCATGGCGACCAACATCCCGCCGCACAATCTGGGCGAAGTGATCGACGCCTGCCTGCTGCTGATCGACGAGCCGGACGTCACGACCGACCAACTTCTGGATCTGGTGCCCGGTCCCGACTTCCCGACGGGCGGCGAGATCATCGGCCGCGCCGGTCCGCGCCAGGCGCTGCTGACGGGCCGTGGCTCGGTGATCATGCGCGGCGTGGCCAGCGTGGAAGAGCTGCGCGCCGGCCGCGAAGCCATCATCATCACCGAGATCCCGTATCAGGTGAACAAGGCCAACCTCGTCGAGCACATCGCCGAGCTGGTCCGCGAAAAGAAGATCGAAGGCGTCGCCGACATCCGCGACGAGAGCAATCGCGACGGCATGCGCATCGTGGTCGAGCTGAAGCGCGACGCCTCGGGCGAGGTGATCCTCAACCAGCTGTACCGCTTCACCGCGCTGCAGAGCTCGTTCGGCGTCAACATGCTGGCGCTCAATCGCGGGCGCCCTGAACAGATGGGCCTGCACAAGCTGCTGCAGCTGTTCGTCGAGTTCCGCGAGGAAGTCGTTGTTCGCCGGACCAAGTTCGAACTGGGCAAGGCCCGTGATCGTGGCCACGTGCTGGTCGGCCTCACGATCGCCGTCGCCAACATCGACGAGTTCATTCACATCATCCGCTCGTCCAAGGACCCGACCGAGGCGCGCGAGCGCCTGGTGGCCAAGTCCTGGCCGGCCGGCGACATGCTGCCGCTGGTCGAGCTGATCGCCGATCCGCGCACGGTGCAGGAAGAGGGCGGCCTCATCCGCCTGACCGACGAGCAGGCCCGCGCCATCCTGGCCCTGACCCTGTCGCGCCTGACCGGCCTGGGCCGTGACGAGATCGGCAACGAGGCCGCGGCCCTGGCCGACGCCATCCGCGGCTATCTGGAACTGCTGTCGGACCGGGCCAACATCATGGCCGTGGTCCGCGAAGAGCTGGTCGAGGTCCGCGAGAAGTTCGCCATTCCGCGCCGCTGCCAGATCGTCGACGGCGACGCCGACATGGAAGACGAAGACCTGATCGTCCGCGAGGACATGGTCATCACCGTCACCATGGGCGGCTATGTGAAGCGCACGCCGCTGGCCAACTACCGCACCCAGCACCGGGGCGGCAAAGGCAAGTCGGGCATGGCGACCAAGAACGAGGACGCCGTCACCCGCGTGTTCTCGGCCTCGACCCACGCGCCGCTGCTGTTCTTCACCTCGGGCGGCAAGGTCTACAAGATGAAGGTGTGGCGCCTGCCGCTGGGCGTCGCCAATTCGCGGGGCAAAGCGTTCGTCAACCTGCTGCCGATCGAGCCGGGCGAGACGATCACCTCGATCCTGGCCCTGCCGGAGGACGAGGCGACCTGGGGCGGCCTGGACGTGATGTTCGCCACCCGCTCGGGCAGTGTTCGTCGCAACAAACTGAGCGACTTCGTGGATGTCCGCCGTAACGGCAAGATCGCGATGAAGCTCGACGAGGGCGACGGCATTGTCGGTGTGGCGGTCTGCAACGCCGACCAGGACGTGCTGCTGACGACGGCGGCCGGCCGCTGCATCCGCTTCTCGGTGGACGAGGTGCGCGTGTTCGCCAGCCGTGATTCCACCGGTGTTCGCGGCGTGAAGCTGCTGGACGGCGACCAGGTCATCTCGATGGCGGTCCTGCGCAGCGTGGACGCCACGCCGGCCGAGCGCGCCGCCTATCTGAAGTACCAGC
>CAIQMJ010000946.1 GCA_903872875.1 uncultured Variovorax sp. | reverse complement strand
GCCAGGTCACGTGCTCGAACCGTTGTGCGTCCGTCTCGGAAATGAAGCGCGTACGACCTGCATAGAGATGCCGGTCGCCGCGCGCCGCCTGCTGAGTGACGTAGAAGCGCTGCGGCACCAGCAGGTGCAGATGGTCGCGCGCACGCGTCATCGCGACATAGAGCAGCCGCCGCTCCTCTTCGAGCTCGTGCGCGCCCTGCGCCACGTCGGCCGGAATGCAGCCGTCGACCGCGTTGAGCACGTGCACCGATGTCCATTCCTGCCCCTTGGCCGAATGGATGGTCGACAGGATCAGGTAGTCCTCGTCGAGCAGCGGCGGACCCGATCGGTCGCTCGTGGCTTCGGGTGGATCCAGCGTGAGCTCGGTCAGGAAGCGCTCGCGCGACGCATAGCCGGAGGCCAGCCGCGCGAGCTGCTCCACGTCGCCGCGGCGCACGCCGGCGTCGTCGTGCAGGCGCTCGAGGTGCGGCAGGTACCAGTCCAGCGCCAGCGCCATATCGGCTGGCCAGGCCAGTTCGGGCGCACGCAGCGCGGCGTAGATGTCGGCGAAGCGCTGCCACTCGACCTTGGCCGCCGCCGGAGGCGAGAAATTCTGCACCGCCGCCGCGGGATCCGCGGCTTGATCCATGGCGTCGAGCAGCCTCGTCGATGTCGCCGGCCCGATACCCGGAATCAGCTGCGTGACCCGAAAACCCGCCATGCGCCCACGCGGGTTCTGGACGAAACGCAGCACGGCGAGCAGGTCCTTGACATGCGACGCCTCGAGGAACTTCAGTCCGCCGTACTTCACGAACGGAATGTTGCGGCGCGCCAGCTCGAGTTCGAGCGGCGCACTGTGCGACGAGGTCCGAAACAGCACCGCCTGCGACTTCAGTGCGAGTCCGCCCTCGCGATGTGCGAGCACGCGGTCGGCCACCCAGCAGGCCTGCTGCGCCTCGTCGGGCACCAGCACGATCTGAGGGCGGCCAGCCGATGGCTTGTCGGTCCACAGTGTCTTGGCGTGGCGCTCGGACGCAGCGGCGATCACCGCGTTCGAGACGTCCAGGATCGGCTGTGTCGAGCGGTAGTTGCGCTCCAGCGTGACGACGCGCGCCGGCACGGGCTCGGACCCCTGCGGTGTCACGCGCGCGAATTGGCCCGGGAAATCGAGAATGTTGCGTACCGTGGCGCCACGGAAGGAATAGATCGACTGCGCGTCGTCGCCGACGACGGTGAGTCCGCGCCCATCCGGCTTGAGCGCCAGCAGGATCGCCGACTGGAGCCGATTGGTGTCCTGGTACTCGTCGACCAGGACATGATCGAATCGGCCGCCGACCAGCCGCGCCCAGGCCGGGTCGGCAACCATCTCGGCCCAGTACAGCAGCAGGTCGTCGTAGTCGAGCACCTGCTGAAGCTGCTTGGCCTCGACGTAGGCGCCGAACAGCCGCTTGAGTTCAGCCTCCCAGTCGGCGCACCATGGGAACGCGTCGCGCAGCACCTCGGCCAGCGGCGCGCAGGTGTTGACGGTGCGCGAATAGATCGACAGGCAGGTGCCCTTGCGCGGGAAGCGCCGCTGCGTGGCGGAGAAGCCAAGGTCGTGCCGCACCAGGCCCATCAGGTCCTCGGCGTCGCCACGGTCGTGGATCGTGAAGTTCTCGTCGAGCCCGATCGACGTCGCGTATTCCCGCAACAGCCGTGCGCCGATGCCGTGGAAGGTGCCGGCCCACGGCAACGCTGGCGGCGACTCGGCATCCAGGCCGAGCACGCGGGCCAGTACCTGGCCGGCACGGCGCCCCATTTCCTGCGCGGCGCGACGCGAAAAGGTCAGCAGCAGGATGCGTTGCGGATCGGCGCCCTGCGCGATCAGATGCGCCACCCGATGCGCGAGCGTGCTGGTCTTGCCGGAGCCCGCGCCGGCGATCACCAGCAGTGGCCGCGTGTCGCCGATCGCGGCGCCGACACCGTGCTCGACCGCCGCGCGCTGCGCCTCGTTGAGCGTGGAAAGTGCCTGCGCCAGGCGCTCGGCCTGGCTGTGCGGAACGGGAGCGGCGATGGAGGACATCGGGGCGCGACTTTACTGGATATCCATCCAGATCGGCGGCATGTCCGTCGAGGGCGCGGTGCCATAATCGCGCGTCGCTGCAACCGGAGATTTCGACTTGGAAACCACCCCGTCTCGGCAGCTTTCAACTCCCGTCTGAAGCCATCGGCGAGGGACTTGAAAGCGCCACCCCAACCCTCGCCCATCGCCAGTCATCTCAGGGAGTGAGCCCATGCTCAACATCTTCACGCTCGCCAACGGCCGTCTCGTCCAGGAAGAAATCGAGGCGCTCGAAGAGCTTTCCCGGTTCCAGCCCATCTGGGTCGACCTCGAATCGCCGACGGTCGAGGAAAAACGCTGGATCAAGCAGTACTACGGCCTGTCCATCCCGGAAGACGCGATGGACGAGGACATCGAGGAATCCGCCCGCTTCTACCAGGAAGACAACGGCGAACTGCACATCCGCAGCGACTTCCTGATCGATGACGACGAAGACCCGCGTTCGGTGCGCGTCGCCTTCATCCTGAACCAGCACAACAGCGACCTCCGCAGCCGCGGCGTGCTGTTCTCGATCCACGACGAGGACGTGCCCGTGTTCCGCCTGGTGCGCATGCGCGCGCGTCGCGCACCGGGGCTGATCGAGGATGCAAAGGACGTGCTGCTGAAGTTGTTCGACGCCGACGCCGAATACTCGGCCGACACGCTGGAGAACATCTACGACGAGCTCGAGATCGCAGGCAAGAAGGTGCTCGAAGGCAACGTCAGCGATGAGCTGGCCGGCGAGGTGCTCGGCGCGATCGCGCGCCAGGAAGACTTGAACGGCCGCATCCGCCGCAACGTGATGGATACGCGCCGCGCGGTGAGCTTCATGATGCGCAGCCGCATGCTCAACGCCGAGCAGTTCGAAGAGGCGCGGCAGATCCTGCGCGACATCGAGTCACTCGACAACCACACGGCCTTCCTGTTCGACAAGATCAACTTCCTGATGGATGCAACCGTCGGTTTCATCAACATCAACCAGAACAAGACGATCAAGATCTTCTCGGTCGCCAGCGTAGCGCTTCTGCCGCCGACGCTGATCGCGAGCATCTACGGCATGAACTTCAAGTTCATGCCCGAACTCGACTGGTCGCTGGGCTATCCGTACGCCCTGCTGCTGAT
Organism: uncultured Variovorax sp.; assembly: GCA_903872875.1. GTDB lineage: Bacteria > Pseudomonadota > Gammaproteobacteria > Burkholderiales > Burkholderiaceae_C > Variovorax. Next base: position 6,673 of record CAIQMJ010000946.1, on the reverse strand, counting down.
GGCGGCCAGCGCGCTCGGGCCGATGTGGTACTTCCGCCGACGCGGCTGGCTCAAGTAGCCGATTACCATCCCACTTCGCTGCCGGTCACCCATTCGCTGTGCCAGGCATAAGGATCGGGCGCCGCCGGGTTGTCGGGCATGGTAGCGGAGCCATTGGACACCAGCAATTTCCCGTTCGACATCAGCAAAGCCGCATGCCCGGAGCGAGCAGCCAGCAACGATCCCCATGGCTGCCACGCATTCGTCGGAGGGTCGTACGCTTCAACACTGTTGAGCGGAAGTGGCAGCTTGCGGCCAAATCCGCCTGTCGGCAGAGAGTCGACATCGTTCCAGACGTTTCCGCCAACAACGGCAACTTGGCCAGTGGGTAGCAAAGTCACTGAAAATCCTTGTCGACGGATCGCCAAACTGCCTGCGGATGACCACACGCCGTTGACCGGATCAAAGAGCTCGGTCTGTGCAACAGCTGTCCAGCCGCAACCGCAATAGTGTGCGATCGATCCCGTGGATCCACCAACAGCAAGAACCTTCCCATTGGGCAGCAAGATGCTCGCATGATTTGTGCGGGAGGTCGCCAGTCGTCCCACGGAGGTCCATTTCTCAAGGGACGGATCAAATACCTCGCTGTCGGCGATCGTGAAATTCGCCACCGGTGCGCCGCCCGCAGCCAGAATATTCCCATTCGCCATCAACGTGAACGAGCCTCCATAGGCGTGGTCCACCGAAGCGGCAGTGCTTGCTCTCCACACATCTGTCTCGGACTGCAGGATCTCGACACGCTTTCCGTCCGAAGCAAACAGTCGTCCATCCAGCAGGACATGGAGCTGCTCCAGTCTCGTCAGCGTCGCGAACTTTCCGCCGGATGCAAACGTCCCCGTAGTCGGGTCATAGAGTTGCAGTTCCGCTGCGGCACTGGCGACCAAGACCTTTCCGCTGGACGGCAACAACACGGCCGCTTGCAAGGTCGAAAACGGCAGCGTGCCTGCCGGCTTCCAGAGATCGTTCGCCGGGTCGTATCGCTCCATGGAAACGATTCCGCTGCCGTTCAAATCCTGCCCGCCCAATGCAAGCACTGATCCATCCGGCAGCGTGAGGAACCGGTGTCCCATGCGCGGGACGCGCATGGCGGTTGCCATATGGAAAACGCCTTGCTGCGCCGGACCGCAAACCACCCGCACGCTCGTGATGTCCGCCTTGGAAACGACGCCACCTGAAAACACGACTGTGCATGCTTGCGTCGATGGCACGGAGGATAGAGACACGCTGTAGCCAATGCCCTCGCCCGTGCGTTGCTTGAAACTGAATCGCCCGTTGGCTGACAGCGTCAGCGCATCACCGCCGTTGTTCTTCAGGACGATCTGACTGCCGGAAGAAATGCCGGTGACGATTCCACCGATCGCATGATCTGCTGTCGGGGTATTACCGCTCCCCGTCCCTGGGTCAGCAGCAACATTATTTCCACCGCCGCCGCATGCGATCAACAGAAGACTGCAGCACAAAACGACAGCCAGGACTTCAGGTGCTTTACGCATGGAAACCGTCTCCTCTTTATCTGGCCAATTCTAGGTTGCCGCGTCTTCCACTTGGCTCGCCGCCGGCCGCGATGCGGGCGCATCCACTGCCTCACAGTGTCCGGTGCCAGCCTGCTTTGCCGCTCAGCTGACAACGGGCAGCGTGGCAAGCCATGCACTCACCAGCGCCAGGCTGTAGCGGCTTGCGACCTCGGCGATGAAGCGCGTGAAGTCGCCGTGCGCGGCATCGTCAGCACGGTCGGATATGGTCCGGACCGCGGCGAAGGGCACGCCGTAGTCGTGGCAGACCTGCGCGATGGCCGCGCCTTCCATCTCAACCGCCAATGCATCGGGCAGCGCCTCGCGCAAGGCCGCACTTTCAGCGGCCGTCGACACGAAGCGATCGCCGCTCACCAGCAGGCCGCGATGCACGCTCGGCAAGTACAGCCCGAATTCGTCGACCGCCTGTTGGCCGATCAGCGCGGCCGGGTCGCGCAGCACGGACTGCGCCGCAGCCACGAGCGCTTCGGCCATCTGCGCATCGGCCGCGAAGCGCGCCACGCCGCTGAGCGGCACTTCGTACTTCGGAAAGATCGGCGAGGCGTCCATGTCGTGCTGCATCAGCGTGCCGGCCACGACAACGTCGCCGACATTCACGTCCGGTGACAGCCCGCCCGCCACGCCGGTGAACACGATCGAGCGCACCGCGAAGCGCTCGATGAGCACCGTTGCCGTGATGGCCGCCGCAACCTTGCCGATGCGCGACAGCACCGCCACCACCGGTTGCCCCTGCAGGTGCCCGACCCAGAAGTCGCGCCCCGCCACGCGCACTCGCTGCTCGTCGGGCATTCGCGCCAGCAACGCGCTCAATTCCTCATGCATGGCCGCAACGATCGCAATCAAGACAAGCTCTCTAAAAAACGCACGCGACGAAAGCGACGGAACGCGGCACTACCGAACCACAGGAGCGCATTCCCGCCAGGCAAAGCGAAGCGAGCCAAAAGGTATTGCGAGAAACACCGCGGGACCGGCTTTGCCGGCTCGCTGGTGTTGCCCCCAGCAAGGGGGCTGGCGAAAGCGACACGAAGTGCGCGAAGCCTGGGGGTTTACTTAATGTCCACGCCGTAGAAAGTATGGCGCCCGAAGGGGCTCAGCTTGAAGTCGACCACCTCCTTGCGCACCGGCTTCAGCTGCACCGCATGCGCGATCGTGAACCAGGGCGCCTGCTCCTTGAAGATCAGCTGGGCCTTCTTGTAGAGCGCATCGCGATCGGCCTGCTTCGAGGTGTTCTTGGCCTTCACCACCAGTTCCTCGTAAGGCTGGTAGCAGAACTTCGCGACGTTGGAACCATTCGACTGTGCCGATGCGCAACCGAGCAGCGTGTACATGAAGTTGTCCGGATCGCCGTTGTCGCCGGTCCAGCCCAGCATGCCCATCTGGTGTTCGCCGGCCTGCATGCGCTTGCGGTACTCGCCCCATTCGAAGCTCTTGATCTCGGCCTTGACGCCGATCTTCGCGAGGTCGGCCTGCATCAGTTCGGCGATGCGTTTGGCGTTCGGGTTGTAGGGCCGCTGCACCGGCATCGCCCAAAGGTCGGTCGTGAAGCCGTCCGGCATGCCGGCCGCGGCCAGCAGCTTCTTTGCCCCCTCGGGGTCGTACGGGTCGTCTTTCACAGCGTCGTTGTACGACCACATCGTCGGCGGGATCGGGTTCTTCGCCGCGACGCCCGTGCTCAGGTACACGCCGTCGATGATGGCTTTCTTGTTGATCGCCATGTTGATCGCCTTGCGCACGCGCACGTCGTCGAAAGGCTTCTTCTGCGTGTTGTAGGCGAGGTAGCCGACGTTCAGGCCCGGCTGCTCCAGCAGCTGCACGTTCGGGTCCTTGCGGATCGCTTCGAGGTCGGCCGGGTTCGGATAGGGCATCACATGGCATTCGCCTTTCTGCAGCTTGGCCCAGCGTACCGAGGCGTCCGGCGTGATCGCGAAGATCAGGTCGTCGATCTTGGCCTTGCCGCCCCAATACTGCGGGAAGGCCTTGAAGCGGATGATCGCGTCCTTCTGGTATTGAACGAGGTAGAACGGCCCGGTGCCGATCGGGTCCTGGTCGACCTTCTCGGGCGTGCCGGCCTTGAGCATCGCGATCGCGTATTCCTTCGACTGGATGCCCGCGTACTGCATCGCGAGGTTCGCGAGGAAAGGCGCCTCGGCCTTGTTGAGCACGATCTTCACCGTGTAGTCGTCGACGCGATCGACCGTCTTCAACAGCTTCGGCATGCCCATGTCGTTGAAGTACGAATGGTTGGTGCTGGTGACCTTGAAGAACGGATCGTTCTCCTTCCACTGGCGCTCCAGCATGAAGATGAAGTCGTCGGCGTTGAAGTCGCGCGTCGGCTTGAAGCTCTTGCTGGTGGTGTGCCACTTCACGCCCTTGCGCAGCTTGAAGGTGTATTCGGTGCCGTCGGGCGAGATGGTCCAGCTCTCGGCCAGGCCAGGCACGACCTTCGTGCCGCCGCGCTCGAATTCGACGATCGTGTTGTAGACCTGCGTGGTCACGTCGAAGGACGTGCCGGTGGTGTTCACCGCCGGATAGAAGTTCTCGGGGCTGCCCTCGGAGCAATAGACCAGCGTCTTGGCCGACGCGGCGCCGCAGGCGATCGCCAGGGCCGTCGGGGCGATCAGTGCGGCGGCGCGCAGGCGGCGCACGGCAGGGGATTTGGCTGTCATGTCGAAGACTCCTGTGGAGGCGTTGCAGAGGTTGCTGGGAAAGTGGCGGCGGCCGAAGCCGCACCGTCGAGAAAACGTTCGGCATGGTGGCAGGCCACCAGGCGTTCGTCGAGTACGCGAAGCAGCGGACGTTCGCCGCGGCAACGTTCGGTGGCGTGGGCACAGCGCGTATTGAACACGCAGCCCGGCGGCGGATTCAGCGGCGAGGGCAGTTCGCCCTGCAGCACGATGCGCGGCCGGCCGAGCCCCGGTGTCGAAGCCAGCAGCGCCTGGGTGTAGGGATGCAGCGGCCGCTCGAACAGGCGCGCCTTCGGACCCTGCTCGACCGCATGGCCGAGGTACATCACGAGCACGTCGTGCGCGATGTGGCGCACCACGCCGAGGTCGTGCGAGATGAAGAGATAGGCCAACCCAAGCTCGGCCTGCAGGTCGGACAACAGGTTGAGCACCTGTGCCTGGATCGACACGTCGAGCGCCGACACCGGCTCGTCCGCAACCAGCAGCCGCGGCGACAGCATCAGCGCGCGCGCGATCGCAATCCGCTGGCGCTGGCCGCCCGAGAACATGTGCGGATAGCGGTTGGCGTGCTCGGGCCGCAAACCGACGCGCGCCAGCATCTGCTGCGCCTTGTCGGCCCGCTCGGCGCGCGTGAACGTCGTGTTGATCGCCAGCGGATCCTCGAGCACGGACGCGATCTTCTTGCGCGGGTTGAGCGAGGCGTACGGGTTCTGGAAGACCAGTTGCACGGCCTGGCGCAGCTCGCGCCGGCGCGCGGAGGGCGTGTCGACCGCATCGACACCGACCAGCCGCAGGCCGCCGGCCGTCGGCTTTTCGATCAGCGCGACCATCCGCGCAAGCGTCGACTTGCCGCAGCCCGATTCGCCGACCACTGCGAGCGTGCGACCGCGTGCCAGGCGAAACGAGACCTCGCCGACGGCCTGCAGCCTGGCTGGCGGCCTGAACCGGCCGCGGCGCACGTCGTAGCCGCGCTGCAGGCCGGAGGCCTCGACCACGACGTCCGAACGCGCGTCGGGGGCGGCCGTCGGAATGGGCTCGGCGATGGCGTTCATGCCGCCGACTCCGCCGGCTGCGGCCCGTCCTGCGCGATGCGCGCGCCACGCTGCGGATCGTCGAGCGCGTAGTGGCATCGCACCTCGCCACCGGGCGACGCCTGTACACCATCGACGCTCGCCACGATCGGTAGCAACGCGGGGCGCACAGCGCGCGAATGTGCGGTCGCATAACGGCAGCGCGGCGCGAACAGGCAGCCGACGGGCCGGTCGTGCACGCCCGGCACCACGCCGGGAATCGTGGCCAGCCGACCGTCGGGCGATGCGCGCTCCGGCAGTGCGGCGAGCAGCGCCTCGGTGTACGGATGCTGGGGCGCCACGAACAGCCGGTCGACCCGCTGCGACTCCACCACCTGGCCCGCGTACATCACGGCCACGCGCTGCGCCATGTCGCCGACCACGCCCATGTTGTGCGTGATCAGCACCAGCGCCATGCCGCGCTCCTTCTGCAGGCTGCGCAGCAGTTCGAGGATCTGCGCCTGGATCGTCACGTCGAGCGCGGTGGTCGGCTCGTCGGCGATCAGCAGGCGCGGGTTGCAGGCGATCGCCATGGCGATCATCACGCGCTGGTTCATGCCGCCCGACAGCTGGTGCGGATAGGCGCCGAGGCGCGACGACGCAGCCGGAATGCCGACCTGTTCCAGCAGCTCGATCGACCGGCGTTTGGCACTGCGGCGGTCCATCTTCAGGTGCAGGCGCAGCGTTTCCATCAGCTGGAAGCCGATGGTGAACGACGGGTTCAGGCTGGTGGTCGGGTCCTGGAAGATCATCGCCACATCCTTGCCGACCAGCGACCGGCGCGCCGCGTCGGACAGGCCCAGCAGGCCCCGTCCCGCGAAACGCATGTGCCCGGCCTGAACACGGCCCGGGTAACCGATCAGGCCCATCAGCGCCATCATCGTGACGCTCTTGCCCGAGCCCGATTCGCCGACGATGCCGAGCACCTCGCCTTCGTCGACATGCAGGCTCACGCCATCCACGGCATGCATCACGCCGCCCTGCGTGGGGAAGCTCACATGCAGATCGCGGATGTCCAGAAGACTCATCTTTTCATCTTGGGATCGAGCGCATCGCGCAGCCCGTCGCCCATCAGGTTGAAGGCCAGCACGGCGGCCAGGATCGCCAGGCCCGGGAAGGTCACGACCCACCAGGCGCGCAGCACGAATTCGCGCGCGTCGGCCAGCATGGTGCCCCATTCGGATGCGGGCGGCTGCGCGCCCAGGCCCAGAAAACCCAGAGCGGCCGCGTCCAGAATCGCGGTCGAAATGCCCAGCGACGCCTGCACGATCAGCGGCGCCATGCAATTGGGCAGGATTTCGTTGAACATCAGCCGCCAGTGGCTGGCGCCGTTCATACGCGCCGCGGT
>CAIQMJ010000945.1 GCA_903872875.1 uncultured Variovorax sp. | reverse complement strand
GCTGCAGGCGCCGCCCGCGAGCAGCAGCAGCACGTCGGCCAGCGGCGGTACGTGCGCGGGCAGGAAGAAGGGCGCGGGCAGCAGCGTGGCGACGAAGCAGACTGCCGCTGTCCAGGCGTACTGCATCGGCCCCGGCACCAGGCCGGCGAGCCGACGCGTGAGCAGCTGGAAGATCGCGTAGCAGACCGCAGACACCGCCATCAGCAGCGTGCCGAGCAGCGGCAGGTTGCCGCCGGGCCGCACGATCAGCAGCATGCCGCCGAACCCGAAGATGACGGCCAGCCAGCGGCTGCGCTGCACGCGCTCGCCGAGCAGCCATGGCGACAGCGCCACCATCAACAGCGGCGCGGTGAAGTAGATGGCCGTGGCCTCGGCCAGCGGCATCCAGAGCAGCGCCGTCATGAAGCAGGTTGCGACGGTGGCCAGCATCAGCCCACGCAGCAGCAGCAGCTTCTTCTGCGGCGCACGCCAGAAGCGCAGGTCGCCGTGGCGCAGCAGCATCGCGAACGCGATGCCGCTCACCGACACGTACCGCATGATGTTCACGAACGGCGGCGGGTAGAACTGCAGCATGAACTTGCAGAACGCGTCGTACGACGAGAAGGCCAGCAGCGCGCAGAAGAACAGCGCGACACCCGTGCCGCGCGAGGCGGCCGGGCGCAAGGCGATGGTCCCGGCGCTCATCTACCTGCCAGGAAGCCCTGGATGAAGTTGTCCAGCGCCGGCCCGATCGCCTCGACCATGTAGCCGCCTTCCTGCACCACCACCGTCGGCAGGCCGAGCGCGCCGACGCGTTCGCCGATGTGGCGGTAGGCGTCGAGGTCGAGCTTCAGCACGCTGATCGGGTCGTCCTTGTAGGTGTCGAAACCAAGCGCCAGCACCAGCGCCTTCGGTGCGAAGGCGCGCAGCGCGGCGGCGCCCTGGTCGACCGCCTGCAGGAAGGCGTCGTTGCCCGCGCCGTGCGCGACAGGGATGTTCAGGTTGAAGCCTTCACCCACACCCGCGCCGCGCTCGTGCGCGTAGCCGGTATAGAACGGGTAGTAGGTCGACGGGTCGGCATGGGTCGACACGGTCAGCACGTCGTCGCGCGCATAGAAGATGTTCTGCGTGCCGTCGCCATGATGCGCATCGACGTCGAACACCGCGACACGGCCATGCCGCTCGCACAGGCGCTGCGCCGCGATGGCGCTGTTGTTGATGTAGCAGAAGCCGCTGGCGCGGTCGCGATGCGCGTGGTGGCCCGAGGGCCGGCACAGCGCATAGGCCGCGCCGCCACTTTCCAGCACCGCGTCGGCCGCGGCCACGGCGGTGTGCGCGGAGCGCAGCACCGAGCGCCAGGTGTCGGGGCCGATCGGGCACGACAGGTCGCCGATGTAGTAGCCGGTGCGCGCCACCAGCGAGGGCGACGGACATGGCGCGCGCGCCACGCCGGGCGTGCCGCTGGTGTAGGGCGACAGGTTGGGCAGCACCTCGATGCCAGGCTCCACGCCGGGCATCTTCAGGTCGCGCCACAGGCGGTAGGCGCTCTCGAGATAGTCGAGATAGTCCGCGCTGTGCACGGCCTCCAGCGGCACGCGGCCATAGTCCGCCGGCTCGGCCAGCGCAATGCCCCGCTGCGCCAGCGCGTCGCGCAACGCATGCGCGCGGCTCGGCAGGTCGGTCGGCTTGCTGATGCGGCCGAGCCGCATGAACTGCTGCGGGTCGTGCAGCAGTTGTTCGTCGGTGAAGAAGGCTTTCATGCGAGCGAGGCCTCGAAGCGTTGCATCGCGCGGCCGAAGCGCGCGAACAGGTCTTCGATCTGCTCGGCCGTGATGATCAGCGGCGGGCAGAAGGCGAGCGCGTCGCCCATCGCGCGAATGATCAACCCCTCGGCCAGCGCGAACTCGGCGACGCGGTAGCCGGCCTTCAGCGCCGGGTCGAAGGGCACGCGCTTCGCGGGGTCGGCGGCCAGCTCGATCGCGCCGATCAGGCCGACGCCGCGCACCTCGCCCACGTGCGGATGGCCGGCATAGGCGCGCAGCCGTTGCTGGAAGAGCGGCGCGACCGACTGCACATGCGCGAGGATGTTCTCGTCCTCGTAGACACGCAGTGTCTCGAGCGCGATGGCGCTCGACACCGGATGGCCCGAGTAGGTGAAGCCGTGGCCGAAGGTGCCGATCTTTCCGCTGTTGGCGGCCACGGCGGCATGCACCTTGTCGTTGACCATCACGGCCGAGATCGGCGCGTAGCCGGATGACAGCGCCTTGGCCGCGGTGAGGATGTCGGGCTTCAGGCCGAAGGTGGTCGAGCCGAACATCTCGCCGGTGCGGCCGAAGCCGCAGATGACCTCGTCGGCGATCAGCAGCACGTCGTACTTCGCGAGCACCTTCTGCACCTTCTCGAAGTAGGTCGCCGGCGGCACCAGCACGCCGCCCGCGCCCATCACCGGTTCGGCGATGAAGGCGCCGACCGTGTCCGGACCTTCGGCCAGGATGCGCTGCTCCAGCGCATCGGCCAGCCGCGCCGCGAAGTCTTCCTCGCTCTCGCCGGCTTCGGCGAAGCGGTAGTGGTGTGGGCAGCCGACGTGCAGGATGCGATCGATCGGCAGGTCGAAGTCGCGGTGATTCGTCATCAGCCCGCCCAGGCTCGCGGCCGCGACGGTGACGCCGTGGTACGCGTTGGTGCGCGCGATGATCTTCTTCTTGGCCGGCCGGCCGATGGCGTTGTGGTAGTACCAGACCAGCTTGACCGCCGAGTCGTTGGCCTCCGAGCCGCTGTTGGCGAAGAACACCTTGGACATCGGCACCGGCGCCATGGCGAGCAGCTTCTCGGCCAGCGCGATGGCGGCCGGGTTCGATCGGCCGTTGAACGTGTGGTAGTACGGCAGGCCATGCAGCGCGTCGCTGCCTGCCTTGGCCAGGCGTGCGTTGCTGAAGCCCAGCGAGGCGCACCACAGGCCCGACATGCCTTCGAGATAGCGGCGGCCCTGGTCGTCCTCCACGTAGATGCCGTCGCCGCGCTGGATCACCAGCGGGTCGGACTGCGCATGCGCAGCCAGGTTGGTGAAGGAGTGCAGGTGCGCCGCGATGTCGGCGGCGGCATGTTCTGCGTGGAGCGTGGCGGTCATGAGCGGTCCATTTGGATGTCGAAGGAAGGCCGGAGCCTCAGTAGCCACGCGCCAGGTCGACCAGCTGCGCCGGCCGTCCGCCCTGCTGCAGCAGCGCCAGGTTCTCCAGCGTCTGGCGTGCGATCACGCGGCTGTCGGTGCGGGTCGCGATGTGCGGCGTGACGAGGATGCGCGGGTCGGCCCAGAACGGATGCGTGGCCGGCAGCGGCTCCTGCGAGAACGCGTCGAGCGTTGCGGCCGACAGCTGGCCGCTGTCGAGCGCGGGCTGCAGGTCGGCCTCGACCAGATGATCCCCGCGGCCGACGTTCACAAGGTGCGCGCCGCGCGGCAGCCTGGCGAACAGGCTGGCGTTCAGGAAACCCTTGGTCTCGGGCGTGAGCGGCAGCAGGCAGACCAGCGTGTCGCAACCCGAGAGGAACTCGTCGAGCTGGTCGGCACCATGGAAGCCGGTCACGCCCTCGGGCAGGTCGGCCTTGGCTGTGCGGCTCCAGCCGCGCACCTGGTAGCCGATGGTGGCGAGCGCCTCGGCACAGGCCAGGCCGAGCGTGCCGAGACCGGCGATGCCCACGCGGTGGCTGCGCGGCGACACGACCGGCTGCTCTTCCCATCGGCCCGCGGCGGAACTCGCGACATAGGCGCGCATGCCGCGGTGCTGCTGCACCACGGCCCAGCTCACATAGGCCTTCATGCCGGCAGCCATCGTGCTGTCGACGATGCGGCACAGCGGCGTGCCGCGCGGCAGGTCGGGGTCGGCCAGCAGGTGGTCGATGCCCGCGGCCAGCGACTGCGTGAGCTGCAGCCGCGGCAGCTGCGCGAGCCGGCCGTGCGGCGGGAACCAGCAGACCGCCACATCGATGTCTTCCAGCGCGCCGAGGTCCGCGCCGTGGCGCACGTCGATGCCGGGCGCGACCTGCTCGAAGGCATCCGCGAGGTACTGCATGTTGATCACCGCGCTGAGCAGTGCGATGGTGGGCTTCTTCTTCGTTGTCATTCCGGTCGGGTCATCCATGCGCCACGGCGGGCGCGTCGGCCGATGCGGCCACGGGCGACGCAAGCCGTGGCACGGCATCGATGAGTTTGCGGGTGTAGGGATGCTGCGGGTTGCCCAGCACCTCGTGCGTCGGCCCGTATTCCACCATCTCGCCGCGCTGCATGACGGCGATGTGGTCGCACATCTGGCCGGCCACGCGCAGGTCGTGGGTGATGAACACCATCGCCAGCTTGAACTGCTCGCGCACCTGCGCGAAGAGGTCGAGCACCTGGGCCTGTACCGACACGTCGAGTGCCGAGACCGGCTCGTCGGCCACCAGCAGTTCCGGCTGCATCGCCAAGGCGCGCGCGATGCCGATGCGCTGGCGCTGGCCGCCGGAG